>NZ_JBBGYS010000022.1:0-102006 GCF_037479595.1 Pseudomonas sp. MYb541
AGCCCAGCGCGGGGCAAGCCCGCTCACCACAGGGGAGTCATCCCTCGCGCACCATGTCTACATGCGGAATCCCGACTTCAAGGAATTCGCCACTGACGATCTTGAAGCCCAGTCGCTCATAGAACCGCGCCGCATACACCTGCGCACTCAGGAACTGCTTGGCCTGGCCGCGCTGCTCGGCCACGCCGATCACCGCTTCCATCAGCTTGTCGCCGACCTTCAAGCCGCGCCAGTCCTTGAGTACCGAAACGCGTCCGATCTCGCCACTGGGCAGCAGGCGCGCGGTACCAATCGGAAAATCGCCTTCGAATGCAAGGAAATGCACTGCGCCGGCGTCATCCGCGTCCCACTCCAGCTCCGGTGGAACCGATTGTTCAGCGATAAACACCGCTTCACGAATGCGCCGAATCTCGGCGATATCCTTTTGCCAGTCCGCGACACTTACGTGAATTTTATTCATCGGCAAATCCCAGGCTTCCTTGCTTGACCAGTTCGCACAGCAGATCGCGACCGTCTTCGTCCGCCAGCCACGGGCCGAGGTTTTCGGCGTGCAGGGCGTCGGCGGCGCAGATCAGCTTGAGCAGTTCACGCAGCTTACCCGGCAGGTAGCGGCTCTGGCCGCTGGCGAACAACAGCACGTCGTCGTCGACTTCCGACCAGGCCATGCGCGCGCTCGGGTTGCGCACCAGGATCGCGCCGTCTTGCAGGGCGCTGATGAAGTCTTCTTCGCCCAGTTCCTCACCGGCCACCAGTTCAGGATAGCGTGGTTCGGTCATGAACTGGCCGAACCAGGTCAGCAGCATGCGCTCGTCGCTCATGTGCTCGGCCAGCAGGCTCTTGAGGCGGTCCAGCGCGTCGCCCTGGATCTGGTGCGGGTCGCTGACCGGCTGGGCGTCGGCGTCGGTGTAGCGTTCTTCGTCAGTCAGGTACTGGCTGAGGAAGTCGGTGAAGTGGGTCAGCACTTCGGCGGCGCTTGGAGCGCGGAAACCGACGGAGTAGGTCATGCAGTCATCTTCGGCAATGCCGAAGTGCGCCAGGCGTGGCGGCAGGTAGAGCATATCGCCCGGTTCCAGGACCCACTCAGCGCTCTCTTCGAATTCGGCGAGGATGCGCAGGTCGGCGTGCTGCAGCAGCGGGCTTTCCGAGTTGCACATCTGGCCGATCTTCCAGTTGCGCTTGCCCTGGGCTTGCAGCAGGAACACATCGTAGTTGTCGAAGTGTGGACCCACGCTGCCGCCGGGCGCGGCGAAGCTGATCATTACGTCGTCGATGCGCCAGCTTGGCAGGAAGCGGAACTGCTCCAGCAGCTCGGCGACTTCTGGCACGAACTGGTCGACCGCTTGCACCAGCAGGGTCCACTCGCGCTCAGGCAGGGTGCTGAAGGCATCTTCAGCAAACGGGCCGCGGCGCAGTTCCCACGGACGCTCGCCGTGTTCGATCACCAGGCGCGATTCGACTTCTTCTTCCAGGGCCAGGCCGGCCAGTTCGTCGGCGTCTATCGGGCTTTCGAAATCAGGGATGGCCTGACGGATCAGCAGCGGTTTTTTCTGCCAGTAGTCGCGCAGGAATTCCCGTGCCGTGATGCCGCCCAGAAGTTGAAGAGGGATATCAGGATTCATGTGTAACCTATTGAAAGAAAGCACTTTTCAGACTGGAATAAAAACGCCCGGCGCGGCCGGGCGTCTCAAAGGGTCAAGCAACGATCAGATGCGCTTGGCTTGCTCTACAGCGTTGCCGATGTAGTTGGCCGGGGTGAGCAGTTTCAGCTCGGCCTTGGCCGCGGCTGGCATGTCCAGGCCGTCGATGAAAGTCTGCAGTGCTTCAGGGCTGATGCCCTTGCCGCGCGTCAATTCTTTCAGCTTCTCGTACGGGTTTTCGATGTTGTAGCGACGCATCACGGTCTGGATCGGCTCGGCCAAGACTTCCCAGCACGCGTCCAGGTCAGCGGCGATCTTCTGCTCGTTGAGCTCCAGCTTGCTGATGCCTTTGAGGCTGGCTTCGTACGCGATCACGCTGTGAGCGAAGCCCACGCCTAGATTGCGCAGTACGGTGGAGTCGGTCAGGTCGCGCTGCCAGCGGGAGATCGGCAACTTGCTGGCCAGGTGCTGGAACAGTGCGTTGGCGATGCCGAGGTTGCCTTCGGAGTTTTCGAAGTCGATCGGGTTGACCTTGTGCGGCATGGTCGACGAGCCGATTTCACCGGCAATGGTGCGCTGCTTGAAGTAGCCCAGGGAGATGTAGCCCCAGATATCGCGATCGAAATCGATCAGGATGGTGTTGAAGCGCGCAATCGCGTCGAACAGCTCGGCAATGTAGTCGTGGGGTTCGATCTGCGTGGTGTACGGGTTGAAGCCCAGGCCCAGCTCGTCTTCGATGAAGGCGCGGGCGTTGGCTTCCCAGTCGATCTCAGGGTAGGCCGAGATGTGGGCGTTGTAGTTGCCCACGGCGCCGTTGATCTTGCCCAGCAGCGGCACGGCGGCGACTTGGGCGATCTGACGCTCCAGACGGTACACCACGTTGGCCAGTTCTTTGCCCAGGGTAGTCGGCGAAGCCGGCTGGCCGTGGGTGCGCGACAGCATCGGCACGTCGGCGAAGCGGATAGCCAGTTCGCGGATGGCGTTGGCGGTCTGGCGCATCAGCGGCAGCATCACGTCATCACGGCCTTCGCGCAGCATCAGGGCGTGGGACAGGTTGTTGATGTCCTCGCTGGTGCAGGCAAAGTGGATGAATTCGCTGATCTGGGCCAGTTCCGGCAGCTTGGCCGCTTGCTCTTTGAGCAGGTATTCGATGGCTTTGACGTCGTGGTTGGTGGTGCGCTCGATCTCTTTCACACGCTCGGCGTGCTCCAGGGAGAAGTTTTCCGCCAGGGTGTTGAGCACAGCGTTGGCTTGCGCGGAGAACGCCGGCACTTCGCTGATGGCGGGGTGAGCGGCCAGGCGCTGGAGCCAGCGCACTTCAACCAGAACACGAGCACGGATCAGGCCGTATTCGCTGAAAATAGGGCGCAGGGCCTGGGTTTTGCCGGCGTAGCGGCCGTCTACAGGGGAAACCGCAGTGAGCGAAGAGAGCTGCATGGGGTGTTCTCGGACAGTCGGGCAACGAAATGGGGCGCGTATCATACATGAAAAAATCCGCCGGTCCGTTGCCAACTGACCGGCGTATTACGCGTAACGGCTTGAAAAAGGCCTGCTGGTGCGACTTATTCGTTGCGCATCAACGGGTAAAGCTCTTTGAGCAATTTGCGGCGGCTGATCACCAACTGCCAACGATGACCGCCCAACTGGCGCCACAACCGTGCCGAACGAATGCCGGCCAGGAGCAGGGCGCGGATTTTCGAGGCGTTGTTCGGTTGCTGCAGGTTGCGCATGTCGCCGTGGACCTGGATGCGTTGGCGCAAGGTGCTCAAGGTGTCCTGGTACAGCGCACCACAGGCCGCGATCACGTTTTCGTGGGCCGGGCCGAAGTGTTCCACCTGGGATTGAATCTGTGGCAAACGCTTGCCGATGACCTCGAGCAAGTCGTCGCGCTTGGCCAGTTGCCGCTCAAGACCGAGCATCGACAGGGCGTAGCGCAGCGGCTCGCGCTGCAGGGTGCTGGGGTCGCGTTCCAGTGCGCCGATCAGCGCGCGGTAGCCTTCACGCAGCGCGAGGTCGTCGCCGCCGTAGACCTCCAGGGTGTCCTGGGGGTCGCGGATCAGCAGGCTGCCGAGCATGCAGGTCAGGCCGGCCTCGGTGACTTGGCCGGTCTTGGCGATCTTGTCTACCAGTACAGCGGCGAGAAAGACCCCGCCCAGCGCCGTCAATTGCTCCTGGGTCGGGCTCATGCCGATTTGCTCCAGGCTTCGGCCACTTCAATCACGCCGCCGCCCAGGCAGATTTCGCCGTCGTAGAACACCACGGACTGGCCAGGCGTCACCGCGCGTTGCGGGTCATCAAAGGTGGCGCGGTAGCCGGTGGCAGTTTTTTCCAGGGTGCAAGGCTGGTCGCTCTGGCGATAGCGCACTTTGGCGGTCAGGCGGCGCGGGGTGCTCAGGTCGATCGGGTTGACCCAATAGATTTCCGAAGCCAGCAGGGCGCCGGAGAACAGCAGCGGATGCTCGTTGCCTTGGCCGACGATCAGCACGTTGTTTTCCAGGTCCTTGACCAGCACGTACCACGGTTCTTCACCGGCATCTTTCAAGCCGCCGATGCCCAGGCCCTGGCGCTGGCCGATGGTGTGGTACATCAAGCCATGATGACGGCCGATGACTTCACCTTCGGTGGTATGGATTTCGCCCGGTTGCGCCGGCAGGTACTGCTTGAGGAAGTCGCTGAAGCGGCGCTCGCCGATAAAGCAGATCCCGGTGGAATCCTTCTTCTTGGCGGTGGCCAGGCCGTGTTTCTCGGCGATCTTGCGCACTTCGGGCTTTTCCAGCTCGCCCACCGGGAACAGGGTTTTGGCGATCTGTTCACCGCCGACGGCGTGCAGGAAGTAGCTCTGGTCCTTGTTCGGGTCCAGGCCCTTGAGCAACTCGGTGCGGCCATCGATATCGCGACGGCGCACGTAGTGGCCAGTGGCGATCAGGTCGGCGCCGAGCATCATGGCGTAGTCGAGGAACGCCTTGAACTTGATTTCACGGTTGCACAGGATGTCTGGGTTCGGCGTGCGGCCTGCCTTGTATTCGGCCAGGAAGTGCTCGAACACATTGTCCCAGTACTCAGCGGCGAAGTTGGCGGTGTGCAGCTTGATACCGATCTTGTCGCACACGGCCTGGGCGTCCGCCAGGTCGTCCATGGCGGTGCAGTATTCCGTTCCATCGTCTTCTTCCCAGTTCTTCATGAACAGGCCTTCCACCTCATAACCCTGCTCCATGAGCAGAACGGCGGAAACGGAAGAATCCACGCCGCCGGACATGCCGACGATGACGCGCTTCTTTTGTGTGTCAGAAGGGGCTGGATCACGCATAGGGTTTCAACGGGTGTCTTGAAAAAGGACGCGATTCTATCAGGCTCAGGCCTTCAAGGCTAAAGAGAAGGGCGGATCAATTCGAGACTGTGGCGCTGGCCGGCCAGATAATCATCGATACAGCGGATGATCAGCTCGCTGCGCCAGTCGTCGCGCAGGTCAATCAGTTCGTCGCGGGTCAGCCAGCGGGCACGCAGGATGCCTTCGTCGAGTTGATAGTCTGGGTGGTGTTTCAGGGCTTTGGCGATGAAGCACACACGCTGGTAGGTCACGCCATTGCTGGGGGCGGTGTACAGGTAAATGCCGACGATGCCGGTGGCTTCGACGTCCCAGCCGGTTTCTTCGAGGGTTTCTCGCACGGCGGCTTCGGTGAGGGTTTCGTGCGGGTCGAGGTGGCCGGCGGGCTGGTTGAGCACGGCGCGGCCGCCCTTGAGTTCCTCGACCATCAGGAAGCGGCCGTTGTCTTCGACGAGGGTGGCGACGGTGATGTGGGGTTGCCAGGTCATAAGCGGCCTCAAGGTTGGAGTGGCTGGCGCAACCCAATCAACTGTGGGAGCTGGCTTGCCTGCGATAGCAGTCTGTCAGTTAATGCAGCTGTAGCTGACCCACCGCCATCGCAGGCAAGCCAGCTCCCACATTTTGATTCGGTTTCTTCAGTGAAAGAGTAGAAACAGAAACCCCGGCGCAGGGCCGGGGCTTCTTTGCAGCCTTACAACCTTACTTCAACTTGGCAATTGCCGCATTGAGGGTGTTGCTTGGGCGCATGGCTTTGCTGGTCAGTTCCGGGTTCGGCGCGTAGTAGCCGCCGATGTCGACTGGCTTGCCCTGCACGGCGTTGAGCTCGGCAACGATGGTTGCTTCGTTCGCGGTCAGGGTCTTGGCCAGTTCGCCAAACTGCGCTTGCAGTGCAGTGTCTTCGGTCTGGGCGGCCAGGGCTTGAGCCCAGTACAGCGCCAGGTAGAAGTGGCTGCCGCGGTTGTCGATGTTGCCGACTTTGCGCGATGGCGACTTGTTGTTGTCGAGGAACTGGCCAGTGGCCTGGTCCAGGGTCTTGGACAGTACCAGGGCTTTCGGGTTGTTGTACGTCACACCCAAATGCTCAAGGGATGCGGCCAGGGCCAGGAACTCGCCCAGGGAATCCCAGCGCAGGAAGTTCTCTTCCACCAGTTGCTGCACGTGCTTCGGTGCCGAACCGCCGGCGCCGGTTTCGAACAGGCCACCGCCGTTCATCAGCGGCACGATCGACAGCATCTTGGCGCTGGTGCCCAGTTCCATGATCGGGAACAGGTCGGTCAGGTAGTCGCGCAGTACGTTGCCGGTTACCGAGATGGTGTCCAGGCCCTTGCGGGTGCGCTCCAGGGTGAACTTCATCGCGTCGACCGGCGACATGATGCGGATGTCCAGGCCTTCGGTGTTGTGGTCTTTCAGGTAAGCCTGAACTTTCTCGACCACGACGCCGTCGTGTGCACGCTTAGGGTCCAGCCAGAAAATGGCCGGGGTGTTGCTGGCGCGGGCGCGGTTGACGGCCAGTTTGACCCAGTCCTGGATCGGCGCGTCTTTGGTCTGGCACATACGGAAGATGTCGCCGGCTTCGACTTTCTGTTCCATCAGCAGGCTGCCCTTGCTGTCGGTGACGCGGACTACGCCGTCAGCCTTGATCTGGAAGGTCTTGTCGTGGGAGCCGTACTCTTCGGCTTTCTTCGCCATCAGGCCAACGTTTGGCACGCTGCCCATAGTGGTTGGGTCGAAGGCGCCATTGGCCTTGCAGTCTTCGATGACCGCTTGGTAGATGGTGGCGTAGCAGCGATCCGGGATCACAGCCTTGGTGTCGTGCAGTTGACCGTCGGTGCCCCACATCTTGCCGGAGTCACGGATCATGGCCGGCATCGAGGCGTCGACGATCACGTCGCTTGGCACGTGCAGGTTGGTAATGCCTTTGTCGGAGTTGACCATCGCCAGGGAAGGGCGAGCCGCGTATACGGCCTGGATGTCAGCTTCGATCTGCGCTTGCTGGTCGGCCGGCAGGGCCTTGATGCGAGCGTACAGGTCGCCGATGCCGTTGTTCAGGTTGAAGCCGATCTGCTCCAGCACGGTGGCGTGCTTGGTCAGGGCGTCTTTGTAGAACTCGGCAACGATCTGGCCGAACATAATCGGGTCGGAGACCTTCATCATGGTGGCTTTCAGGTGAACCGACAGCAGTACGCCTTGTTTCTTGGCGTCTTCGATTTCAGCGGCGATGAACGCGCGCAGGGCTTTCTTGCTCAGTACGGCGGTGTCGATGATTTCGCCGGCCTGTACCGAAGTCTTTTCCTTCAGGACAGTGGCGGTGCCGTCTAGGGCGATCAGCTCGATTTTGACAGCGTCAGCGGCTTCGATCTGCACGGCTTTTTCGCTGCCGTAGAAATCGCCACTGTTCATGTGGGCAATGTGCGACTTGGAGTCGGCAGCCCAAGCGCCCATCTTGTGCGGGTGCTTGCGTGCATAGTTCTTGACCGACAGCGGTGCGCGGCGGTCGGAGTTGCCTTCGCGCAGTACCGGGTTCACGGCGCTGCCCTTGACCTTGTCGTAACGTGCACGGGTTTCTTTTTCCGCGTCGGTGGTTACGGTTTCCGGGTAGTCCGGCAGGGCGTAGCCCTGGGCCTGCAGTTCCTTGATCGCGGCTTGCAGCTGCGGGGTCGAGGCGCTGATGTTAGGCAGCTTGATGATGTTGGCTTCAGGCGTAACGGCCAGGTCGCCCAGTTCGGCGAGGTGGTCCGGGATAGCCTTGGCGCCCAGTTGCTCGGGGAAGCTTGCGAGGATGCGCGCGGCGAGGGAGATGTCGCGGGTTTCCACGGCAATATCAGCGGAAGCGGTGAAGGCCTCTACGATAGGCAGCAGTGAATAGGTGGCGAGGGCCGGGGCTTCGTCGGTGAAGGTGTAGATGATCTTCGAGCGGGTGGGCATATTCGGATTAACTCTCTTCTTTGCTGAAAGCGTGCGCAGAAACTCGAGATGCGCCGGGTGGAGCGCGTTCGTTCAAAGTCATCCATGAGCGAAATGTCGAGGTTTCTTCGCGGTGATGTTGGGTTGCATCAGTCGAGCGTCAAGCGGGTGGACTATTGTTTAGTCCGGCTTTTCTGGCGGAGGGCACTGTTATAGAGCGGTCGGCCGTCGTGACTCTTTGGTCAGCGGCGGCATTATACATAGGTCGCTATGCTTACGCCGAGCCTTCATACAAAAGGTGTGTCGTCCATTGGTCTAAAGGTCGCAGGGCCCAGGTTGCGACCAAAGTCGCACGATGTGCTCGAGATTGGCGATTTTGCCTTTTCTTTCAGGCTTGTAGGCGACAAATTATGCTGTTTTCGATGCAAATGAGCGTGGCGTGAGGTTTCAGTCGCCATTTATCTGGAGTAGGCTCGAACGCAGCCAGATGTTCAATCCATAGATGGAGTTCAGCATGGGATACAAGAAGATTCAGGTTCCGGCAGTCGGCGACAAAATCACCGTCAATGCAGACCATTCTCTCAATGTTCCTGACCAACCGATCATCCCTTATATCGAAGGTGACGGTATCGGCGTCGACATCAGCCCGGTGATGATCAAGGTAGTCGATGCAGCTGTTGAAAAGGCCTACGGCGGCAAGCGCAAGATCTCCTGGATGGAGGTATATGCCGGCGAGAAAGCGACTCAAGTCTACGACCAGGACACCTGGCTGCCCCAGGAAACCCTGGACGCGGTCAAGGATTACGTGGTTTCCATCAAGGGGCCGCTGACCACCCCTGTCGGCGGCGGCATCCGTTCATTGAACGTGGCCCTGCGTCAGCAACTCGACCTTTATGTATGCCTGCGCCCGGTGCGCTGGTTCGAAGGCGTGCCCAGTCCGGTCAAAAAGCCTGGCGATGTGGACATGACCATCTTCCGTGAAAACTCCGAAGACATTTATGCCGGGATCGAGTGGAAGGCCGGTTCGCCTGAAGCGATCAAGGTAATCAAGTTCCTTAAAGAGGAAATGGGCGTCACCAAGATTCGTTTCGACCAGGATTGCGGAATTGGCGTGAAGCCGGTCTCCAAGGAAGGGACCAAGCGCCTGGCGCGTAAAGCCCTGCAATATGTAGTGGATAACGACCGCGACTCACTGACCATCGTGCACAAAGGCAACATCATGAAGTTCACCGAAGGTGCCTTCAAGGAGTGGGCCTACGAAGTGGCGGCCGAAGAATTTGGCGCCACACTGCTCGACGGCGGCCCGTGGATGCAGTTCAAGAACCCGAAGACCGGCAAGAATGTGGTGGTCAAGGACGCCATTGCCGACGCCATGCTCCAGCAGATCCTGTTGCGTCCGGCTGAGTATGATGTGATCGCGACGCTTAACCTGAATGGTGATTACCTGTCCGACGCGTTGGCGGCGGAGGTGGGCGGTATCGGTATTGCGCCGGGCGCGAACCTGTCGGACACCGTAGCGATGTTCGAAGCGACCCACGGTACTGCACCTAAATATGCGGGCAAGGATCAGGTGAATCCGGGGTCGTTGATTCTGTCAGCCGAAATGATGCTGCGGCATATGGGCTGGACCGAGGCGGCGGATTTGATCATCAAGGGCACCAATGGTGCGATTTCTGCCAAGACTGTAACGTACGACTTCGAGCGCTTGATGGATGGCGCGAAGCTGGTGTCGTCGTCGGGTTTTGGTGATGCGTTGATTTCGCATATGTAGGAGAGTTAGGCATAAAAAACGGCCCTCCTGATTGTTCGGGAGGGCCGTTTTTTTTGCAGTGCATTTGCTTGGCCGAATGTCAGGCCTTTTCTTTTTCTTTGCCTTTTATGGCGTTGTCTGCAGTTTTTTTGTCGTCGCGGGATGCTTCATGCTTTGCGTGGTCGCGGTCTCCAGCGTTGCAGGGGCTACAGATACCTATTGCATGCAAGCCTTTTGGTCCTTGAATGATTTCAAAGCTCACTTCCTGGCCCGCCTTCAGCGTTTTGTATCCATCCATTTGGATCGCTGAGTAATGCGCGAAGAGGTCATCCGATTTACCTTCTTCGTTGATAAAGCCGTACCCCTTGGCATTGTTGAACCATTTGACCTTGCCTTTGATCTTGACGCCAGACATACCCATATCCCTCTGCACCAGACTCCATCACTGGAGTATCATCCAGTTTATCCGTCCTAACCCGAATAAATAAGGTTGACTGCGCGGACCTTTTTTACCCACTGTGGGTTCTATTGGTTGTAACACCGTTTCGCCGATAGTCAAGGCGACCGATCGGTCAGTAGTTGAAATTCTGACAGGTCGCCCCCACCACTGTATTTGAACCACTGACGAACCTTTCTTTCCATGCATGCAAACAGCCAGATTCGACTAACATTCAATCAGGATCGACCGGATCAGGAACATGATGACGACGGTTCTGCAGGCATTGCTGTTCAGGAGGCCAAGCCTGCCTTACAGGCGCCGCCGATGTACAAGGTGGTTTTGTTCAATGATGACTACACACCGATGGATTTCGTGGTCGAAGTGCTCGAGGTGTTTTTTAACCTGAACCGCGAGTTGGCGACCAAGGTAATGCTGGCCGTTCACACAGAAGGACGGGCAGTATGTGGAGTGTTTACCCGCGACATCGCCGAGACAAAGGCCATGCAGGTCAACCAGTACGCCAGGGAAAGCCAGCATCCGCTACTCTGTGAAATCGAGAAGGACGGTTAACGCCGACCACTTGGGTATGAGGTGAAGCTATGTTAAACCGCGAGCTCGAAGTCACCCTCAATCTTGCCTTCAAGGAGGCTCGTTCGAAGCGTCATGAATTCATGACCGTCGAACACCTGCTGCTGGCACTTTTGGACAATGAAGCTGCCGCCACCGTTTTGCGTGCGTGCGGCGCCAACCTCGACAAACTCAAGCATGACCTGCAGGAGTTTATCGACTCCACGACGCCACTTATTCCAGTCCACGATGAAGACCGTGAAACCCAGCCAACCCTGGGCTTCCAGCGGGTGCTTCAGCGTGCCGTGTTCCATGTTCAGAGCTCCGGTAAGCGTGAGGTCACAGGCGCCAATGTGCTTGTGGCGATTTTCAGCGAGCAGGAAAGCCAGGCAGTGTTCCTGCTGAAACAGCAGAGCGTTGCGCGTATCGATGTCGTCAACTACATCGCCCACGGTATCTCCAAGGTGCCTGGGCACGGCGATCATTCCGAGGGTGAGCAGGATATGCAGGACGACGAGGGCGGTGAGTCTTCTTCTTCGGGCAATCCACTGGATGCCTATGCCAGCAACCTCAACGAACTGGCGCGCCAGGGGCGGATCGATCCGCTGGTGGGGCGTGAGCTTGAAGTTGAGCGCGTAGCGCAGATCCTTGCACGTCGTCGCAAGAACAACCCGTTGCTGGTGGGTGAGGCAGGCGTGGGTAAGACCGCGATTGCCGAAGGCCTGGCCAAGCGCATCGTGGATAATCAGGTGCCGGACCTGCTGGCCAATAGCGTCGTCTATTCCTTGGACCTGGGCGCGTTGCTCGCCGGGACCAAGTACCGTGGCGATTTCGAGAAGCGCTTCAAGGCGCTCCTCGGCGAGCTGAAAAAACGCCCGCAGGCGATCCTGTTCATCGATGAAATCCACACCATCATTGGCGCCGGTGCGGCTTCCGGTGGGGTGATGGACGCCTCCAACCTGCTCAAGCCGCTGCTGTCGTCGGGTGATATCCGTTGCATCGGCTCGACCACGTTCCAGGAATTTCGCGGCATCTTCGAAAAAGACCGTGCCCTGGCGCGTCGCTTCCAGAAAGTCGACGTGTCCGAGCCTTCGGTTGAAGACACCATCGGCATCCTGCGTGGGCTCAAGGGGCGTTTCGAGGCGCACCATGGCATCGAGTACACCGATGAAGCCCTGCGTTCAGCGGCTGAGCTGGCGTCGCGCTATATCAATGACCGGCACATGCCGGACAAGGCCATCGACGTGATCGACGAGGCGGGTGCCTACCAGCGCCTGCAGCCGATTGAGAAGCGTGTGAAGCGCATTGACGTGCCTCAGGTCGAGGACATCGTGGCGAAGATCGCGCGGATTCCGCCTAAACACGTCAACAGTTCCGATAAGGAGCTGCTGCGTAACCTGGAGCGCGACCTCAAGCTCACCGTGTTCGGCCAGGATGCTGCCATCGATGCGCTGTCCACCGCGATCAAGTTGTCGCGTGCGGGCCTCAAGTCGCCGGACAAGCCCGTTGGTTCGTTCCTGTTCGCTGGCCCGACCGGCGTCGGCAAGACCGAAGCGGCGCGGCAGTTGGCCAAGGCCATGGGCATTGAGCTGGTGCGTTTCGACATGTCCGAGTACATGGAGCGTCACACCGTGTCGCGCCTGATCGGTGCGCCTCCGGGCTATGTCGGTTTCGACCAGGGCGGTCTGTTGACCGAGGCGATTACCAAGCAACCGCATTGCGTGCTGCTGCTCGATGAAATCGAGAAGGCCCACCCGGAAGTCTTTAACCTGCTGCTGCAGGTGATGGACCACGGCACCCTGACCGACAACAACGGGCGCAAGGCGGACTTCCGCAACGTGATCGTGATCATGACCACCAACGCCGGTGCCGAAACGGCCGCGCGGGCTTCGATCGGCTTCAGCCATCAGGATCACTCTTCCGATGCAATGGAAGTGATCAAGAAGAGCTTCACGCCGGAATTCCGCAACCGCCTGGACACCATTATCCAGTTTGGTCGCCTCAGTCATGAGGTCATCAAAAGCGTGGTGGACAAGTTCCTCACCGAGCTTCAGGCGCAGCTGGAAGACAAGCGCGTGCAGCTGGATGTCACGGAAGCGGCGCGCAGCTGGATCGCCGAGGGCGGCTACGATGCGGCAATGGGCGCTCGCCCAATGGCGCGTCTGATCCAGGACAAGATCAAGCGGCCATTGGCCGAAGAGATCCTGTTCGGCGAACTTTCCGACCATGGTGGCGTGGTGCACATCGACCTGAAGGATGGCGAGCTGACCTTCGAGTTCGAAACCACGGCTGAAATGGCCTGATAGCTGACCGCAACAATGCAAAAGGCGCCGAAAGGCGCCTTTTTGCTACCTGGATAAACGGGTGGGTCGCTATCTGTCGACCGGTGAAGATCAACTGTGGGAGCTGGCTTGCCTGCGATAGCGGTGGGCCAGCCAAGCATGCAGTCACTGACAGACCGCTATCGCAGGCAAGCCAGCTCCCACAGGGTCAAGTGGCGACTGTTAAATGGCGCGCACACAAAAACGCCCGGCATAACCGGGCGTTTTGTATTGACTTGCTTAGCGAGCGCGGTAAGTAATGCGCCCTTTGCTCAAGTCATAGGGCGTCAGCTCGACGCGCACTTTGTCACCGGTAAGAATACGAATGTAGTTCTTGCGCATCTTGCCGGAGATATGCGCGGTTACGACGTGCCCATTTTCCAACTCCACACGAAACATGGTGTTGGGCAGGGTGTCGACGACAGTGCCTTCCATTTCGAAGCTGTCTTCTTTCGACATGCAGTAAAGCCCTCGGTATCCAGTGAATGGCCCGGTGCAACTGCGCCAGGCAAAAGCGGCGTGCATTGTGCCCGAAAAAGGGTGTTTAAGCCAAGGGGTTCTAGTTAAGCACGACCCATCTTTGATTAATCAGCAGTTCTATGGGTCGATATTGGGTCTTGTAGTTCATCTTTTTGCAGTTCTTGATCCAGTAGCCGAGGTACACCGCCTCCAGTTCCAGGCGCAGTGCTTCGCCGATTTGCCACAGGATTGCAAAGCGTCCCAGGCTACGGCGCTCTTCGGCAGGCTCGTAGAAGGTGTAGACCGCCGACAGGCCGTTAGGCAGCAAATCGGTCACGGCCACTGCCACCAACCGGCCGTCGGCGCGAAACTCATAGAAGCGCGAGAAGGGCAGGTCGCGGACCAGGAACGTGGAAAACTGGTCGCGACTGGGCGGGAACATATCGCCGTCGGCGTGGCGTTCCTCGATATAGCGCTGGTAAAGGTCGAAATACTCTTCGGTGAAGCGTGGTTTGGTTGGCATCACCGTCAGGTCGGCGTTGCGCTTAAGGATGCGTTTCTGGTTGCGGTCCGGCAGAAACTGCGCAACAGGGATGCGTGCCGGGACGCAGGCATTGCAGTTCTGGCAATGAGGCCGGTACAGATGATCGCCACTGCGCCGAAAGCCCATCTCCGACAGGTCGGCATACACATGCACGTCCATAGGCTGGCTGGGGTCGAGGAACAGTGTGGTGGCCTGCTCGTCGGGCAGATAGCTGCAAGAGTGGGGTTGAGTGGCATAAAACTTCAAACGCGCCAACTCGGTCATGATCAACCCTCGGATAAGCTTTGAAATAAGTGTAAGCCAGGAGCGCGGAAGTCGCCTAGGAAACCCACGGTCCAGCGCTGCGCTGATCCAGATGGTCGCGCAGGAAACCTGCGAAGTCGCTGCGGGATATGGCGCGGGCACCCAGGCTGTGCAGGTGATCGTTGGGCATCTGGCAGTCGATCAATACAAAGCCCCATTCCTGTAGTTGGCGGGTCAGCGTGGCAAAGCCGAATTTCGAGGCGTTATCGGCACGGCTGAACATGGACTCGCCGAAAAACAGCTGGCCCATCGCCAGGCCATACAAACCCCCCACCAGTTTGCCGTCGTCCCAGACCTCCACCGAATGGGCATAGCCGCGCTGGTGCAGTTCCAGGTAAGCGCTCTGGATGCTCTCGGTGATCCAAGTGCCGTCGGCATAAGCGCGCGGTGCGGCGCAGGCCTGGATGACGGCGGCGAAATCCTGGTCGAAGGTCACGCTGTAGCGCTGCTGGCGCAACAATTTGCCTAGGCTGCGGGACACATGCAGCTCGTCGGGGAATATCACCGTGCGCGGGTCGGGTGACCACCAGAGGATCGGCTGGCCGTCCGAAAACCACGGAAAGCAGCCATGGCGATAGGCTTGTACCAGGCGTTCGGCCGAAAGATCGCCACCGGCAGCCAGCAGGCCATTGGGTTCGCGCATGGCCTTGGCCAGAGGAGGGAATGTCAGTGAGTCGCGTTGTAACCAGGTCAGCATGGCATCCAGGCTTACGGAAGGGGAGGGGGTGGCAGGTATGACACCTGCTTGCGCAGTGCTGATTATTGTCGACATGGCGCCATCGGGCCAGCCCGAATCGGCTATTGAGGTGGATTAGCGTGAGCAGGTGTTTCTGCAACTCTGCCTCGGCGGCGTGGTCGTAATCGGGTCTGTGCCATGCAGGCCATTTGCCAAGCTTGCCTGGATTGATAAAAACAGCGCATAAGCCTTTGTCAGCAAAGACAATGCATGCTCAAATTGAACATGTTGTGAGACTAAATTGGCTATGCTGCCGAGTGAAGGGCAGGGGCGTGGCATCGCCGGCACAAACCCGTACAATGCGGGCATTGTGGCGCTTTCGTCATTTCATCCAGCAAGCGCCCAATGTTAAAAGTAGATTCAACGACGCACGTTCATTTTTCAGCTGCTCGGATTGGGCAGTATTTGCAGTCATTCAACAGATGGACGCGCTAAAGGCGCAGGAAAAGACCCGTTTTGAAGAAATCCGCCGCAACACCTAAAGCAGCAGTCGTGCCGGCCTGGCGCCAGCACCTGCATTATCGCCTCAAGGAAGGCGCGCTGATCGCTATCGGCGCGCTGTGCCTGTTCCTGATGATGGCCTTGCTCACGTATGGCAAGGACGATCCGGGCTGGAGCCACAACAGCAAGATCGAAGACGTGCAGAACTTCGGCGGGCCTGCCGGTTCCTACAGCGCCGATATCCTGTTCATGGTGCTGGGTTACTTCGCTTATATCTTCCCGTTGCTGCTGGCGATCAAGACCTGGCAGATCTTCCGCCAGCGTCATGAACCGTGGCAGTGGAGCGGTTGGCTGTTCTCCTGGCGCCTGATTGGCCTGGTGTTTCTGGTGCTGTCCGGCGCGGCGCTGGCGCATATCCATTTTCATGCACCGACCGGCTTGCCGGCGGGCGCGGGCGGGGCGTTGGGCGAGAGCCTCGGTGACCTGGCACGCAGGACCCTGAATATTCAAGGCAGCACGCTGATGTTCATCGCGCTGTTCCTGTTCGGCCTCACCGTGTTCACCGACCTGTCGTGGTTCAAGGTGATGGACGTGACCGGCAAGATCACCCTCGACCTGCTGGAGCTGTTCCAGGGCGCCGCCAATCGCTGGTGGGCGGCACGGGTCGATCGCAAGCGCATGGTCGCCCAATTGCGCGAGGTAGATACCCGTGTCAACGAGGTGGTGGCGCCGAGCACGCCGGACCGGCGCGAGCAGGCCAAGGTCAAGGAACGCCTGATCGAACGCGAGCAGGCCCTGAGCAAGCACATGTCGGACCGCGAGAAGCAGGTGCCGCCGGTGATTGCCCCGGCACCGCCCAAGGCCCCTGAGCCGAGCCATCGCGTGCAGAAAGAGAAACAGGCACCGCTGTTCGTCGACAGTGCGGTTGAAGGCACGTTGCCGCCGATCTCGATCCTCGACCCGGCCGAAAAGAAACAACTCAACTATTCCCCGGAATCCCTGGCGGCCGTCGGTCACCTGCTGGAAATCAAGCTCAAGGAATTCGGCGTCGAAGTGTCGGTGGACTCGATCCATCCCGGCCCGGTGATTACTCGTTACGAAATCCAGCCGGCCGCCGGCGTCAAGGTCAGCCGTATTTCCAATCTGGCGAAAGACTTGGCGCGTTCCCTGGCCGTGACCAGCGTACGTGTTGTGGAAGTCATCCCCGGCAAGACCACCGTGGGTATTGAGATTCCCAACGAAGACCGCCAGATCGTGCGCTTCTCCGAGGTGCTGTCGACCCCGGAATACGACAACTTCAAATCGCCGGTCACCCTGGCGCTGGGCCATGACATCGGCGGCAAACCGGTGATCACCGACCTGGCGAAGATGCCTCACCTGCTGGTGGCCGGTACCACCGGTTCCGGTAAGTCGGTGGGGGTGAACGCGATGATCCTGTCGATCCTGTTCAAGTCGGGCCCGGAAGACGCCAAGCTGATCATGATCGACCCGAAGATGTTGGAATTGTCGATTTACGAAGGTATTCCGCACCTGCTGTGCCCAGTGGTCACCGACATGAAGGACGCCGCCAACGCCCTGCGCTGGAGCGTCGCCGAGATGGAGCGCCGCTACAAACTGATGGCGAAGATGGGCGTGCGTAACCTGTCGGGCTTCAATGCCAAGATCAAGGAAGCCCAAGAGCGCGGCGAGACCATCGATGACCCGCTGTACAAGCGCGAAAGCATCCATGACGAAGCGCCGAAACTGACCAAGCTGCCGACCATCGTGGTGGTGGTTGACGAATTCGCCGACATGATGATGATCGTCGGCAAGAAGGTTGAAGAGCTGATCGCACGTATCGCCCAGAAGGCCCGTGCCGCCGGTATCCACTTGATCCTCGCCACCCAGCGTCCTTCGGTGGACGTGATCACGGGTTTGATCAAGGCCAACATTCCTACGCGGATGGCGTTCCAAGTGTCGAGCAAGATCGACTCGCGGACCATCATCGACCAGGGTGGCGCCGAACAACTGCTTGGCCACGGTGACATGCTCTACATGCCGCCGGGCACCAGCCTGCCGATCCGGGTCCACGGTGCCTTCGTTTCCGACGATGAAGTCCACCGCGTGGTGGAAGCCTGGAAACTGCGCGGCGCACCGGAATACAACGACGACATCCTCAACGGCGTCGAAGAAGCCGGCAGCGGCTTTGAAAATGGCGGCGGCGGTGGTGACGATGATGCTGAAACCGACGCGCTGTACGACGAGGCCGTGGCCTTCGTACTGGAAAGCCGTCGCGCCTCGATTTCCGCGGTGCAACGTAAATTGAAAATTGGCTACAACCGCGCCGCCCGCATGATCGAAGCCATGGAAATGGCCGGTGTCGTCACGGCAATGAACACCAACGGCTCGCGCGAAGTCATTGCCCCCGGGCAGATGCGCGACTGATCCCGTGCCGCGTGGCAGCACGCGGCACGCCCTGAACACTCAATGAGGACTCCCATGCGCCTTATCCGCATGCTGTTGTTGCCGGCACTGGCCCTGACTGCTGTTTCGGCCCACGCAGACCCGGCTTCCGTGGCCAGCCTGAAGAACCTGTTGGACAAATCCCAGACCCTGACCGCGCGCTTCTCCCAACTGACCCTGGATGCCGGCGGCACCCAGTTGCAGGAAACCGCAGGCGAAATGGCCGTGCAGCGTCCTGGCCTGTTCTACTGGCACACCGAAGGCAAGGCCGAGCAGACCATCGTGTCTGATGGCCAGAAGGTCACCCTGTGGGACCCGGACCTGGAACAGGCCACCATCAAGAAGCTTGACCCGCGCCTGAACCAGACTCCGGCGCTGCTGCTGTCGGGTGATGTGTCGAAGATCAATGACAGCTTCGACATCACCTCCAAGCAAACCAGCAACGTGATCGAGTTCACCCTCAAGCCGAAATCCAAGGACACGCTGTTTGACACATTGTCCCTGTCGTTCGGCAATGGCGTGATCAACAACATGCGCCTGGTCGACAGTGTTGGCCAACGCACCGATATCCTGTTCTCCGGGGTCAAGGCCAACCAGCCGGTGCCTGCGTCCAAGTTCAAGTTCGACATCCCCAAGGGTGCCGATGTGATCCAGGAATAACACGCTGCCCATGGACCTGTTTCGAAGTGACCCGATTGCCCAGCCCCTGGCCGCGCGCTTGCGCTCGACCAACCTGGATGAGTACGTCGGTCAGGAGCACCTGCTCGCTCGCGGTAAGCCTTTGCGCGAAGCCCTGGAGCAGGGTGCGCTGCACTCGATGATTTTCTGGGGGCCGCCGGGGGTGGGCAAGACTACCCTGGCGCGGCTGCTGGCGAAGGTCTCGGATGCGCACTTCGAAACGGTCTCGGCGGTATTGGCGGGGGTCAAGGAGATCCGCCAGGCGGTGGAAGTCGCCAAGCAGCAGGCCGGGCAGTACGGTAAGCGCACCATCCTGTTTGTCGACGAAGTGCACCGTTTCAACAAGTCACAGCAGGATGCGTTCCTACCCTATGTGGAAGATGGCACGCTGATTTTTATCGGCGCCACCACGGAAAACCCTTCGTTTGAATTGAACAACGCCTTGCTCTCGCGGGCGCGGGTCTATGTGCTCAAGAGTCTGGATGAAGCAGCGATGCAGAAGTTGCTGCACCGCGCCCTGAGTGAAGACAAAGGCCTGGGCAAGCGGCAACTGAGTGTGAGCGAAGAGGGCTTCAAGATTCTGCTTACCGCCGCCGATGGTGATGGGCGCCGCTTTCTCAACCTGGTGGAGAACGCCTCCGACCTGGCCGAAGACGGCAGCGAGATTGGCGTCGACCTCCTGCAAAGCCTGCTCGGCGACACGCGCCGGCGTTTCGACAAGGGCGGCGAAGCCTTCTACGATCAGATATCGGCCCTGCATAAGTCCGTGCGCGGCTCCAACCCGGACGGCGCGCTGTACTGGTTCGCGCGCATGATCGACGGCGGCTGCGACCCGCTGTACCTCGCACGCCGCGTCGTGCGTATGGCCAGCGAAGACATCGGCAACGCCGACCCGCGCGCATTGAGCCTGTGCCTCGCCGCCTGGGACGTGCAGGAGCGCCTCGGCAGCCCGGAAGGCGAGTTGGCAGTGGCCCAGGCCATCACCTACCTGGCCTGTGCGCCGAAGAGCAACGCGGTGTACATGGGCTTCAAGTCGGCCCTGCGCGCCGCCGCCGAATACGGTTCCCTCGAAGTGCCAATGCACCTGCGCAACGCGCCGACCAAGCTGATGAAACAGTTGGGCTACGGTGATGAATACCGCTACGCCCACGATGAACCGGATGCCTATGCGGCCGGTGAAGACTACTTCCCCGATGACCTTGAGCCACTCCCGCTCTATCAGCCGGTGCCCCGTGGCCTGGAGCTGAAGATCGGCGAAAAGCTCAATCACCTCGCCCAACTCGATCGACTCAGCCCCAAACAGCGGAGAAAGTAGTGCTCAAGACGATTCTTGCCGTGTCCGCAGCCGGCATCGCTGGTACATTATTGCGTTTCGCCGCTGGCACATGGGTCAGCGCCAATTGGCCGAAGCATTTTTATGCGGCGACCCTGGCGGTCAACCTGGTCGGCTGCCTGATCATCGGGCTGTTGTACGGCTGGTTCCTGTTGCGCCCGGAAGTACCGATTGAAATTCGCGCCGGCTTGATTGTCGGCTTTGTAGGCGGTCTGACGACCTTTTCATCCTTTTCACTGGATACGCTGCGCCTGCTGGAAAGCGGGCAGGCCCTGATAGCCTTCGGGTACCTGGGCATCAGCGTGTTCGGCGGGCTGCTCGCCACCTGGGCTGGCCTGTCCTTGACCAAACTTTGATAAACGAGAGACCGACATGCTCGATTCCAAACTGTTACGTAGCAACCTTCAGGACGTAGCGGACCGCCTGGCATCCCGTGGCTTTGCCTTGGATGTTGCGCGCATCGAAGCGCTGGAAGAACAGCGCAAGACCGTCCAGACCCGCACCGAAGCACTGCAGGCTGAGCGTAATGCGCGTTCCAAATCCATCGGTCAGGCCAAGCAGCGCGGCGAAGACATCGCCCCGCTGATGGCGGATGTCGAGCGCATGGGCACCGAGCTGTCCGACGGCAAGGTCGAGCTGGACAAGATCCAGACCGAGCTGGATTCGATCCTGCTGGGCATCCCCAACATCCCGCACGAATCCGTGCCGATTGGCGCAGACGAAGACGGCAACGTTGAAGTGCGCCGCTGGGGTACGCCAACCGCCTTTGATTTCGAGATCAAGGACCACGTTGCCCTGGGCGAATTGACCGGTGGCCTGGATTTCGAAACTGCCGCCAAGATGTCCGGCGCGCGCTTTGCCTTGCTGCGCGGTCCGATCGCGCGCATGCACCGTGCCCTGGCGCAGTTCATGATCAACCTGCACACCGGCGAACACGGTTACGAGGAAGCCTACACCCCATACCTGGTGCAGGCGCCGGCGCTGATGGGCACCAGCCAGTTACCGAAGTTCGAAGAAGACCTGTTCAAGATCAGCCGGGACGGCGAAGCCGACCTGTACCTGATCCCGACCGCCGAAGTGTCGTTGACCAACATCGTCGCCGGCGAAATTCTTGATGCCAAGCAACTGCCGATCAAGTTCGTGGCCCACAGCCCGTGCTTCCGCAGCGAAGCCGGTGCGTCGGGTCGCGACACTCGCGGCATGATCCGCCAGCACCAGTTCGACAAAGTCGAGATGGTACAGGTGGTCGAGCCGTCGACTTCCATGGAAGCCCTGGAAGGCCTGACCGCCAACGCCGAACGTGTCCTGCAATTGCTGGAGCTGCCGTACCGCGTGCTGGCACTGTGCACCGGCGACATGGGTTTCAGCGCCGTGAAGACCTACGATCTCGAAGTGTGGGTGCCGAGCCAGGACAAGTACCGCGAGATTTCGTCGTGCTCCAACTGCGGTGATTTCCAGGCCCGTCGCATGCAAGCGCGCTTCCGTAACCCGGAAACCGGCAAGCCGGAGCTGGTCCACACCCTCAACGGTTCCGGTTTGGCCGTAGGCCGTACCCTGGTGGCGGTGCTGGAAAACTACCAGCAGGCTGATGGCTCGATCCGTGTACCGGAAGTGCTCAAGCCTTACATGGCGGGCGTTGAGGTCATCCGCTAAATGGAATTTCTGCCGCTGTTTCATAACCTGCGCGGCAGTCGTGTGTTGGTCGTCGGTGGCGGGGAGATTGCCTTGCGCAAATCCCGGCTGCTGGCCGATGCCGGTGCGTTGCTGCGGGTGGTTGCTCCCCAGATCGAAGGCCAGCTCAAAGAGCTGGTACTGGGCAGTGGCGGGGAACTGATTTTGCGCGGTTATCAGGAGGCGGACCTCGACGGTTGCACCCTGATCATCGCGGCCACAGACGACGAGCCGTTGAACGCGCAAGTGTCCAGCGATGCCAAGCGTCGGTGTGTACCGGTCAATGTGGTGGATGCGCCGGCCTTGTGCAGCGTGATCTTCCCGGCGATTGTCGACCGTTCACCCTTGGTGATCGCGGTGTCCAGCGGCGGCGATGCGCCGGTGCTGGCGCGCTTGATCCGGGCCAAGCTGGAAACCTGGATTCCGTCCACTTACGGCCAGTTGGCCGGGTTGGCGGCGCGGTTTCGTGCTCAGGTCAAAGGTTTGTACCCGGATGTGCAGCAGCGCCGCGCATTCTGGGAAGAGGTCTTCCAAGGCCCGATTGCCGACCGCCAATTGGCTGGACAGGGCGATGAAGCTGAGCGCCTGTTGATCGAAAAGGTCAACGGCGCACCGCCGAATGCACCGGGCGAAGTCTACTTGGTGGGTGCAGGCCCGGGTGATCCCGACCTGCTGACCTTCCGCGCCCTGCGCCTGATGCAGCAAGCCGATGTGGTGCTGTATGACCGCCTCGTAGCTCCTGCGATTCTCGAGCTGTGCCGCCGTGACGCCGAGCGTGTCTACGTCGGCAAACGCCGCGCCGATCACGCCGTACCGCAAGACCAGATCAACCAGCAATTGGTGGACCTGGCCAAGCAAGGCAAGCGCGTGCTGCGCCTCAAGGGTGGCGATCCGTTCATCTTTGGCCGGGGGGGCGAAGAGATCGAGGAATTGGCGGCCCACGGCATCCCGTTCCAGGTGGTGCCGGGGATCACGGCGGCCAGCGGTTGCGCGGCGTATGCCGGGATTCCGCTGACTCACCGTGACTATGCGCAGTCCGTACGTTTCATTACCGGGCATTTAAAGGACGGGACGTCGGACCTGCCCTGGGATGACCTGGTGGGGCCTTCGCAGACCCTAGTGTTCTACATGGGATTGATTGGCTTGCCGATCATCTGCGAGCAACTGATCAAGCATGGGCGTGCATCGGATACCCCTGCAGCGTTGATCCAGCAGGGCACCACGTCCAACCAGCGCGTGTTTACCGGCACGCTGGCGGACCTGCCGCGCATGGTGGCGGAGCATGAAGTGCATGCGCCGACACTGGTGATCGTCGGTGAGGTGGTGGTGTTGCGCGAGAAGCTCAAGTGGTTTGAAGGCGCACAGTCCCAAGTCTGAGAACGCTATTGTGGCCGGTGAGCCAGCGGTGGCCGGTGGGCCTGCTGTGGAGAGCAGGCTTTCTGTGGTGAGCGGGGCAAGCCCGCTCACCACAGTGACTGATCAGCTCCAGACACTTTTACCGTTCAGTTGTGCCCGATCATGGCGGGTATCAAAACGCTGCAACGGCCCCTTCGGCACAATCCCCGTCGGGTTGATCGTGCGGTGACTGGCATAGTAATGCCCCTTGATGTGCGCAAAATCCACCGTCTCGGCCATCCCCGGCCACTGGTACATCTTCCTCAACCAATTCGACAGATTCGGATAATCCGCAATCCTGCGCAAATTGCATTTGAAGTGGCTGTAATACACCGCATCAAAGCGAATCAGCGTGGTGAACAGGCGTACATCGGCTTCGGTCAGGTACTCACCGGCCAAGTAGCGATGATCGCCCAGGTGCTGTTCCAGGTGATCCAGTTCGGCAAACACATCCTCAAACGCACGTTCATACGCCTGCTGCGACGTGGCGAAGCCCGCGCGGTACACGCCGTTGTTCACAGCAGGGTAGATGCGCTCGTTCAGCGCGTCGATGGTTGCGCGCAGCGGCTCGGGGTAGAAGTCCAGGGTATTGCCGGTCAATTCATTAAACGCGCTGTTGAACATGCGGATGATCTCCGCCGATTCATTGCTGACGATGCGCTTGAGCTTCTTGTCCCACAGTACCGGCACGGTGACGCGCCCGGTGTAGTCGGCCGTGTCAGCCGTGTAGCGCTGGTGCATGAAGTCGAAATCATCCAGCTTGTCGCCGGTCGAACCGTGAGCCTTGTCGAAGGTCCAGCCGTTTTCCAGCATCAGCCAACTGACCACGGACACGTCGATCAGGCTTTCCAGTCCTTTGAGCTTGCGCAGAATCAGGGTGCGATGGGCCCACGGGCAGGCGAGAGAGACATAGAGGTGGTAGCGACCGGCCTCGGCCTTGAATCCGCCTTCGCCACTCGGGCCTGGCGCGCCGTCGGCGGTCACCCAGTTGCGGCGTTGCGCCTGTTCCCGTTGGAATGCGCCGTCTGCGCTACTTTCGTACCACTGGTCTTTCCAGTGTCCTTCGATCAGCAAACCCATGACTGGCTCCTTGGCTAATAAGCGTTGGAGGCCAGTCTAAAGGGCTGAGTTCGATTTAAAAGCGCAAAGAACCGGGGTTAATTATCGATTAAATCGATTTTTCCCGCGCATCCCAGTACTGCTGGGCCAGGACAAACGCCTGTTCCCGTGAATGGCCCAGGCCACGCAAGGCCAGGGCCATGGTCGCGATCAAGGCCAGTTGCGGATAGCTGTCTTCGACATCGCCGCGCCACAACGCCTTCAGGTGCTCAGGTTCGAGCGTGGCCGGCTTGACGTGACGCTGGGCGGAGAGGGCGGGCCACTCTTCGTCCCAGCTTTCGCCGCCCGTGGTGCCGTACAGGTGGCTGGCCGAGTCGGGGTTGATCTCGATCTCGCCGCCGTCGCCCTTCACCACGATCACGTTGTCGCCGAGCAAGCCGCTGGCATCGCGGTGCACGCCCTGGTAACCCGGATGGAAAATACTCTGCAGGCCCAGGCGCGCACTCAAGGGATTGAGCAAACGCGCCAGGGAATGGATCGGCGAGCGCAGACCCAGGGTGTTGCGCAGGTCGATCATGCGCTGCAACTGCGGCGCCCAGTCTCCCAGCGGGATAAACGCCAGGTTGCCTTGCGCATAAGCGGCCTCGACCTGCTGCCAGTTGCGGCACAGTGGGATCTGCAAGCCTTCGAGCAATTGCTCGGTGTACAGCCGTCCGGCCGTATGCGCGCCGCCACCGTGCATAAGGATGCGCACACCGTTCTGCGCCAGGCATTTGGCCGCCAGCAGATACCACGGTAGATGACGCTTCTTGCCGGCATAGGTCGGCCAGTCGACATCCACGTTCAGCGCCGGGGCATCCAGGCGTTCGCGCACGGCTTCGGTGAAGCCGGCGAGTTCTTCCGGGCTTTCTTCCTTGTGGCGCAACAGCATCAGGAAGGCGCCGAGCTGGGTGTCTTCGACTTTTTCGTCGAGCAACATGCCCATGGCTTCGCGGGCTTCCTCGCGGGTGAGGTTGCGCGCGCCGCGCTTGCCTTTGCCCAGGATGCGCACGAACTGCGCAAACGGGTGTTCAGCAGGGGTTTCAAGGGTTAGCGGGGCAAAGTCGGTCATAAGCAATTCGTCGGCCTGGGCAGGCCCGCCAGCTTGGCGGCGAGTTTGGCGGGAGTGCCGTTGAACAGTTTGTTGAGGTGCAGGCTGTTGCCCTTTTCCGGGCCGAGCTTCAAGGCGGTGTACTTGATCAACGGGCGCGTGGCGGGGGACAGCTGGAATTCGGCATAGAACTGGCGCAGCAGCGTGAGGATTTCCCAATGGTCCGCGGTCAACGCCAGGGGTTCGGCGGCGGCCAGGGCATGGGCGACCTCTGCGGACCAGTCGTTCAGGTCGGCCAAATAACCGTCCTTGTCCAGTTCCAGGGTACGTGCGCCTACGGTCAGGGTGTTCATAGCCAGGTGTTGACCTTGTCGTAGTCGATCGACAGTTGCACGAAACCTGGGTAGTCCACGCTGTCGGCCCAGTCCGGCAGCGGCAGATTGCGCGCCTGCATGTCTTCGGCCAGCACAAACACCTTCACGCCCTTGGTGTGCAGGGCGGGGGCGTGAAGCCCATAGGCGCCGTCGCCGCACAGCAGGATCGCGTCTTCGGCGCCGCAGATACGCAGGCAGCTGTCGAGGCGACTATCGGAAAACGGGGAGTGAGACACCACGTGTAAAGTCGACATCAGAGGGTAATCACCTGGTCGTAACGGTCAATCAATTGGGAAATAGCATCGTTGCTCAACGGTTGCGCCTCGGTGGGCGGCGTCAAGCCACGCACGGCCATGCTGTGGCGGCAGACAAATACATCGTCGATGCCGAACAGCCCCAATGCCTGCAGGTTGGCACTGAGGTCCTTTTGTTGCACGGCCTTGGCGTTCTGGTGCGCAGCGAGCTGGAACACGCCGTCATCCATGAACAGCAAGCCGATGGGCAGATCGAACGCGCCACCGGCCAGCACGATGTCCAGCGCTTCCCGTGCGCTCGGCCCGGACCACGGCGCCTGACGGCTGATCACCAATAAGGATTTAGACATCTCACGGCCCTCCAAAACAGATCAGGCGGTCGGCATCCTGGATCGCATCATGTAATTGCCCCAGGCCAGACAGCGCCCAGGGCGCATCCAGATTCACCGCTGTGCGCTGATACCGCGTGGCTTCCTCCTGGTTGAGAACGCCACGGCGTAACGCAGCGGCAATGCACACCACGCCATCAAGCTGGTGCTGGCTGACAAACTCACGCCATTGGCGGGCGATGTCTTGCTCATCCTGGGGCGCAACGATGTTGTTGGACGCGCTGTACACGCCGTCCTGATAGAAAAACAGCCGCACAATCTCATGCCCGCCGGCCAGCGCCGCCTGGGCGAACAGCAGGGCGCGGCGCGAGGAGGGCGCGTGGGCGGCGGAAAACAGGGCAATCGCAAACTTCATGGAACACTCTGCAAGCAAACGTGGGCCAATGATAAAGCCGCCGCCACGAAAAAGCCCGCCGTGATCAAAACGGTCACTGTCGGTGACTGTTTCGGCGATTGCCGGCAGGCGCAGGGCTGCCTAGTCTGTGGGCAGTCGAAACGGAAATGGAGTGCCCATGTCAGGTCCCTTGGCGTCCCTCAAAGTGCTGGATTTTTCCACCCTGCTGCCCGGCCCGTTTGCCTCCCTGATGCTGGCGGACATGGGCGCCGAGGTGCTGCGTATCGAGTCGCCCACGCGCATGGACCTGTTGCGGGTGCTGCCGCCCCATGATCAGGGCACATCGGCCAGCCACGCCTACCTCAACCGCAATAAACGCAGCCTGGCGTTGGACCTCAAGCAGGCCGAGGCGCTGGAGATCGTGCGGGCGCTGGTGAAGGACTACGACATCCTGCTCGAACAATTCCGACCGGGGGTGATGGAGCGCCTGGGTTTGGGTTATGAGGCATTGAAGTCGATCAATCCCCGGCTGATTTATGTGTCGATCACCGGTTATGGCCAGACAGGGCCCTATAAGGACCGCGCCGGGCACGATATCAACTACCTGGCGTTGGCCGGCGTGGCCAGCTACACCGGGCGCCAGGACAGCGGGCCGCTGCCATTGGGCGTGCAAGTGGCGGATGTGGGCGGTGGTTCGCTGCATGCGGTGGTGGGGTTGCTCGCGGCGGTCATCGCGCGGCAGCAGAGCGGTGTTGGTCAATACCTGGATGTAAGCATGACCGACTGCTCGTTCAGCCTGAACGCCATGGCCGGCGCGGGTTACCTGGCGTGCGGGGTGGAGCCGGAGCGGGAAAGTCATGTGCTCAATGGCGGCAGCTTTTACGATTACTACCGCTCGCGGGATGGCCGCTGGATGTCGGTGGGCAGCCTGGAGCCCGGGTTTATGCAGCAGCTCTGCGCGGCCTTGGGCCGCCCGGAGTTGGCGGCGCAAGGCTCGTCGCCCAAGGCTGAGCAGCAAAAAGCCCTGAAGCAAGCGCTGCAGGTCGAGTTCGAGAAACGCAGCTTTGATGAGCTGTGTGCGTTGTTTGCCGGGGTCGATGCCTGTGTGGAGCCGGTGTTGAGCCTCAGTGAAGCCGTGGAGCATCCGCAGTTGAAGGCGCGGGAACTGGTCAGCCAGGTGCCGAGGGGCGATGGTTCGACCCAGGCGCAATTGGCTTGCCCGTTGAAGTTCTCCGACGGGTTGTCGGCGCCCAGGCATATAGGTGTAGCGGTGGGGGCGCACACGGATGAGGTGTTGGCGGAGTTGGGCTTTGGTGCTCAGCGCATAGCGGATTTGCGCCAGGCCAAGACAGTTGGATAGTGACTGGGCGGCCGCCATCGCAGGCAAGCCAGCTCCCACATGTTGACCGCGCCGCCTATCAAAGGTGGGAGCTGGCTTGCCTGCGAAGAGGCCCTCACTCCACCCGGGTTTCGCCGGTAAACACCAAGGTCTGGCGGCACCGCCTGCACAAATACCTTCGGCCCTGAGCCACCATGCCATGGCGCTGGGGCGAAAACGGAAAGTCACTGTCCGCACACGGGCATCGGTAGATATAGCGAGTCACCTGGCGACGCTTCACTTCATAAGTGTGGCAACGATCCGGCGGCAGTTCGTAAACCCCGCGCATGATCAATTGCCATTCCTCGCCATGGGGTTGGATGCGTTCGCCAAACAATTGGTGGGCAATCAGGTGCGCCACTTCATGGGCCACGGTCTGTTTCAGGAAGTGTTGGCTGTTTTCACGGTACAACTGTGGGTTGAAACGCAGCAGGTTCTCGTGCAAATGCGCGACACCGGCCTTCTGGCCCCGCAGCTTGAGGCTGACCTGGGGGCGTTTGAAGCTTCGTTTGAAAAAGGATTCGGCTTGTAGGAAACAATCTTCGACGCGGGTATTGAGTTGCTCGGGCATGCTGTACATATCTCCAGAGACGTCCAGTATGCCGCAAAGCTGGGTGTTTCCGAATCTGTCAGGCGCCGAATGGTCATGCATGATGCACAAAGCCACCTTGCGGTGGCTTTGCCTAAGGTTTTAGACGGTCAGTTGGTGTAGATCGGGCCTACGCCCAGCCCCCAGACGATCACGGTAAACGCCATGATTGCCACCAGTACTACCAGGCCCACGGCCAGTACCGAGCTGGAAAAAAGGAAGCCTTCATCCGGGTCGATGTTCATGAAGGTCGGCAGCCCCACATAGAGCAAGTACACCGTGTAGCAGATGGCCGCCGTGCCCACGACCATGCCCAGCCACATATGCGGATAGAGTGCGGCCAGCCCACCGATAAACAGCGGCGTAGCGGTGTAGGTGGCAAAGGCCACGCAGCGTGCCATGCTGGGATTGGCGTCGTACGTGCGCGCCATCCAGTGAATGAACGCACCCATCACCGCCACGCCACCGAGCATGGCGGCGTAGGACATGATGGTCATCCACAAGGCGCTTTCCTGGGTCAGCATCACCGGCGCACGATTGCCGATGACCCAGCCGACCTGGGTGGTGCCGATAAAGGCGGAGACGGCGGGGATCGCCGCAAGAATCAAGGTGTGAGTGAGGTACATGTGGCCGATGCTTTCTTCTTTATCGCCACGGATTTCCCGCCATTCCTGGTCGGGATGGGTAAACAGCCCCACGACGTGATGGATCATGCCAGTCACTCCTGTCGTTATTACCATCGCCCCCCATCGGAGCGCCCACGGGCCAAATGGCCTCAAAGGTCTGGATAGATGTGCGACCTCTAGTCGCAGTATAGGAAGTGATGACCGGAATAACTGTAGGGCCTTTAGAGCAAATTGCGCTGTAAACATTGGGCTTAATCGCGGCGGGGTCTTTTATGGCTAGCCCTTTTGATGGTTTTTTTGCGTAAAATACCCGGCTTTTCGTCACACACCTCTAGCGGATCCAAGCGCCATGGGCACTCTTACGGTCAACCAGAACAAACTGCAAAAACGCCTGCGTCGCCTGGCCGGTGAAGCGGTCGCCGATTTCAACATGATCGAGGACGGCGACAAGGTCATGGTCTGCCTCTCCGGCGGCAAAGACAGTTACACAATGCTCGACGTGCTGCTGCACCTGCAAAAGGTCGCGCCGATCAGGTTCGAGATCGTCGCCGTCAACATGGACCAGAAACAACCGGGCTTCCCTGAGCATGTGCTGCCGGCCTACCTCAAGGAACTGGGCGTTGAGTACCACATCGTCGAGAAAGATACCTACTCGGTGGTCAAGGAACTGATTCCGGAAGGCAAGACCACCTGCTCGCTGTGCTCGCGCCTGCGCCGTGGCACGCTGTACACCTTCGCGGATGAAATCGGCGCGACCAAAATGGCCCTGGGTCACCACCGCGACGATATCGTTGAGACCTTCTTCCTCAATATGTTCTTCAACGGCTCGCTCAAGGCCATGCCGCCCAAGCTGCGCGCCGATGACGGGCGTAACGTGGTGATCCGCCCGCTGGCGTATTGCAATGAGAAGGACATCCAGGCCTACTCCGACTTCAAGCAATTCCCGATCATTCCGTGCAACCTGTGCGGCTCCCAGGAAAACCTGCAGCGCCAGGTGGTCAAGGAAATGCTGGTGGACTGGGAGCGCAAGACCCCAGGCCGTACCGAAAGCATCTTCCGCAGCCTGCAGAATGTGCAGCCGTCGCAGTTGGCTGACCGCAACCTGTTCGACTTCACCAGCCTGAAAATCGATGAGACTGCCGCCTCGCGTTTCGTCAATGTGGTGAACCTCTGAGCCGTTTCAACGCTCTGACACACGGCGCTCGCGGGCGCCGTTATCAATTCAACTGCCAGGAGAGGGCATGCGCGATTACAAGTGGCTTCACGAATACTGTCTGAACCGCTTCGGTTCGGCAGCCGAGCTGGAAGCCCATCTGCCTGTAGCCAAGACCCCGGCGCAACTGCGCAAGATCAGCGATGACCGCTACCTGTCGACCCTGGCGCTGCGCGTATTTCGTGCGGGCTTGAAGCACAGCGTGGTGGATGCCAAGTGGCCGGCGTTCGAAAAGGTGTTTTTCGGCTTCGACCCGGAAAAAGTCGTGCTGATGGGCGCCGAGCACCTGGAGCGCTTGATGCAGGACACCAGCATCATCCGTCACCTGGGCAAGCTCAAGAGCGTGCCGCGCAATGCGCAGATGATCCTCGACATTGAGCAGGAGAAGGGCAGCTTCGGCGCGTTTATCGCCGATTGGCCGGTGACTGATATCGTCGGGCTGTGGAAGTACCTGAGCAAGCACGGCCATCAACTTGGCGGGCTGTCAGCGCCACGTTTCTTGCGCATGGTCGGCAAGGACACTTTTGTGCCGAGTTATGACGTGGTGGCGGCGTTGAACGCGCAGAGGATCGTCGACAAGGCACCGACCAGCCTGCGCGACCTGGCGACGGTGCAGGGCGCGTTCAACCAGTGGCACGCCGAGAGTGGGCGGCCGATGTGCCAGTTGTCGATGATGCTGGCCTACACAGTGAATCATTGAGACCTAGGTGATGCCATCGGGGGCAAGCCCCCTCCCACACTTTAACCGCGCCGCCGATCAAATGTGGGAGGGGGCTTGCCCCCGATGACGTATTTCAGGCCGCTGCCAACCGGCGGTTGAGCTGATGCCGCCAGCGCACATACAACAACGCCGTACAAAACACCGCCAGGCTCGCCAACATCTCCAGCACCCCGAACCACTGCCGGTTCGGGTCGTACGCCGCCAGCGCACCCTTGATGAAATACAAGTTCACCACAAAGCACATCCACGAATGCCCGCGCGCGCTGCCCGTCAGCATGCCCGGCGTCAGCACCAGCAGCGGCACCAGTTCGATCAGCAGGATCACCCAAGGCCGCGCGCCATGCAGGTCGGCGACGAATAGGTAATACACGCACAGCAGACCCACCAGGCCCAAAAACGCCAGCAAGCTGAGCACGCGCGCCAGCTTGACCCGCGGCTCGAGCCACGCTTGGGGTGGCAGGACCTTAGGCTTTCTGGCCACTGCCGCTCTCCAGCAGGGTAGCGGTAGTCGCCAGGCGCAGGCCAAGGGCGCGGCACAGGGCGATTTCATGTTGATCGAGCATGCGCTTGCCATCGGGGCCGGCGTGATGGCTGGCGCCATACGGTGTGCCACCGCCCTGGGTATCGAGCAGCGCTTGTTCGCTGTAGGGCAGGCCGGTGATCAGCATGCCGTGGTGCAGCAGCGGCAGCAGCATCGACATCAACGTGGTTTCCTGACCGCCGTGCAGGCTGGCGGTGGAGGTGAACACCCCGGCCGGTTTGCCGACGAGGGCGCCGGTGAGCCAAAGGTTGCTGGTGCCGTCGATGAAATACTTGAGCGGCGCTGCCATGTTGCCGAAACGGGTCGGGCTGCCGAGGGCCAGCCCCGAGCAGTGCTTCAGGTCATCCAGGCTGGCATACAGCGCGCCTTCGTCCGGGATGCTTGGCGCCACGGCTTCGCACTCGGTGGAGATCGCCGGCACGGTGCGCAGTCGCGCTTCCATACCGCCTTGCTCGATGCCCCGGGCGATCTGCCGGGCCATTTCGCTCACCGAGCCATTGCGGCTGTAATACAGCACCAGCACATAGGGCGACGTCACGGCAGGATCTCCAGCACGTTTTCCGGCGGACGGCCAATGATGGCTTTGTCGGCGGTTTCCAGGATCGGGCGTTCCATCAGCTTCGGGTGCTCGGCGATGGCGGCAATCAACTGCGCTTCGCTGAGGCTGGCGTCGGCGAGGTTGAGCGCCTTGTATTCATCTTCGCCGGTGCGCAGCAGTTGGCGGGCGCTGATGCCCAGCTTGCCCAGCAGCGCCTTTAATTGCGCCGCGTTCAGCGGGGTTTCCAGGTAGCGCACCACGTTGGGGGTAAGGCCGCGGGCTTCCAGCAGTTCCAGCGCACCGCGGGATTTCGAGCAGCGCGGGTTGTGATAAAGCGTCAGATCGGTCATGTGCGGGTCGCATCTTGCGTAAGGTGGCGGGTATTCTACCCGCGCAGCGACCTGTCCTTAAACCGTAAGAGGCGATAGGTCGCAGCCAACGTTCATTTTTGCGAAGGATTACCCCATGACAAGGCGACTGATCGGTGCATTGGCGATCATCACAACCCTGCTGCTCAGCGGCTGCGGTAACGATTACGGCGTTGACCAATATGGCAAGAAGGTGGCTTCCGAACGCTTGGACAAGCAGTGGCTGGTGGTCAACTACTGGGCCGAATGGTGTGGCCCGTGCCGCACGGAAATCCCCGAGCTCAATGCCTTGGCCGAGCAACTGAAGGCGCAGAACGTAGGCGTATTCGGGGTCAACTTCGACAACGTGCAGGGCGAAGAGCTGAAAGCCGCCAGCGACAAGCTGGGCATCAAGTTCACGGTGCTGGCGCAGAATCCGGAAGAGATTTTCGATATTCCACGCAGCGAAGCCTTGCCGGTGACCTACATCATCGATGACAAGGGCAAGGTGCGTGAGACGTTGATGGGCGAGCAGACGGCGGACGGGGTGTTGGCCAAGCTCAAGGCCTTGCGCGGTTAAAGCCACGACTCAAAACAAATGTGGGAGGGGGCTTGCCCCCTCCCACATTTGGATCCCTCCAACCTACAGGTCGGCGGTCTCAGCCTTCTTCGAGCCACAGACGAATCGGCTTGCCCTCGGCCGGCCAAAAGCGCGTCTGTTCGATCGGCGAGATGTCCCAGCGCTGCACACCCTGCAGGGCCTGGAAGAAGCGGTGTTCCTGCTCCATCAAGGCCTCGGCGCAGAGTTTGCGGGTGCTGCCGATCTGGCCGAAGCTGAGCTTTTCGCCGTCGACGGTGTAGGGCGCGAACCAGTGGTTGCAGCCGCCGTTGCCGTAGGCACGGCCATCGGCGCCGAGGGTAACGGTCAGGTGCGCGTAGTCCATCAGCGGCCGTTCACCAATCCATTCGACCACGTAGCTGTGATCCTGCTTGAGCTTGACTGCATCCCCGGCGCAGCCCGTCAGGGCCGCTCCGACGGCGGCGAGCAGAAGCAGGCCTTTCATTGCGCGGCCTTTTGGCATTTCGGGCAGCGGTGCTTGTCGCCCTCGCTGGCCCAGCCCAATTCGGCAATGCGCGCATTGGCGGCGGGTTGCAGCGGCGCTTTGGTCAGCTTGGTTTCCACCGCGAATTCGAACTCCAACACCGCATCGCAGCTGTCGCAGTTGACCTTCCAGGTGTGAATCTCCAACTCGCCGAATTTCGGCCCCTGGGCCATGGCGACCCACTGGCCCGCCGGGCGGATGGAGTAGCGCGCATCACCTTCGACGGTGAGGCGCATCGACAGGGTTTTACTGCCGCGCAGGGAGACGATCAAAACGTCGCCATGCTTGATCGAACCACCGTTGCCGGTGACCTGGTAACGGCCCGGCACCAGGGCGCGGCATTCGATCAGGGTGTGTTGCGGGCTCAGCAAACTGAAGCGGAAATCGTGTTCGGCCATGGATCCTCCAAATAGGCGCGGCATCCTATCACGGGTGCTGGCTCATCATGAGCCTGGTATGTGACCGCTGATCATCCTTCGACAAGGTTCTGCGCCTGGCCGTCGGCCCAGGCCGCGATGTTGGCCAAGGTGGTGCCGGCGATGGCCGCCAGGGCTTCGCGGGTGAGAAACGCCTGGTGGGCGGTGATGATCACGTTGGGGAAGGTCAGCAGGCGCGCGAGGACGTCGTCCTGTAGGGGCAGGTCGGAGCGGTCTTCGAAGAACAGTTGGGCTTCTTCTTCATACACATCCAGCCCCAGGTAGCCGAGCTGACCGTCCTTGAGCGCTTCGATCAGCGCCGGGGTGTCCACCAGACCGCCGCGACCGGTGTTGATCAGCATCGCGCCTGGCTGCATCTGCGCCAGGGAACGGGCGTTGATCAAGTGCTTGCTGTCGGCGGTCAGCGGGCAATGCAGGCTGATGATCTGCGCCTGGTCCAGCAGTTCGGGCAGGCTCACGTAGCGCGCGCCCAGGGCCTGCACTTGCGGGTTGGGGAAGGGGTCGTAGGCGAGTAACTGGCAACCGAAGCCGGCCATGATCTTGGCGAAGGTGGCACCGATCTGCCCGGTGCCGACCACGCCGACGGTTTTGCCCACCAGGTCGAAACCGGTGAGGCCGTGCAGGCTGAAATCACCGTCGCGGGTGCGGTTATAAGCGCGGTGCAGGCGACGGTTGAGGGCGAGGATCAGCGCGACCGCATGCTCGGCCACCGCATGGGGCGAATACGCCGGCACGCGCGCGATGGTCAGGCCCAGGCGCTTGGCGGCCGCCAGGTCCACATGGTTGTAGCCCGCCGAGCGCAGCGCGATCAACCGCGTGCCGCCCTTGGCCAGGTGCTCCAGGACCGGGGCGCTGAGGTCGTCGTTGATAAAGGCGCAGACCACTTCGTGATGCTCGGCAAGGGCCACGGTGTCGAGGTTGAGGCGGGCGGGCTGGAACTGCAGTTCCAGGCCGGGCGGCAGGGGTTCGCCGAGAAAACTGTCGCGGTCGTAGGTCTGGCTGCTGAAAAGAATGACGCGCATGGAAAAGCTCCCTGCAATTACAAATGAATGAGCAGTCTTTTGTGGGGAGCGGGCTTGCCCCGCGCGAGGCAAGCTCGCTCACCACAAAATCCTGTTCCTGTAAAAAGTCAGGCGTTGACCCGCGCTTCACTGGCGAGTCGGGCAATGGCCATGTCCAGTTCGTCCAACGCATGCTGGGCCTTGGCGTCGTCCTGCTTGAGCAGGGTTTCGGCGCGGTGGCACGCAGCCCGCAACTGCGGTACGCCGCAGTAACGGGTGGCGCCGTGCAGGCGGTGCACGCGTTCGATCAGGGCGTTGTTGTCGTTGGCGTCACGGGCAAGGGTGATGGCGAGTCGGTCGGCCTCCAGGGAGGCGAGCAACATGGCGAGCATGTCCGCCGCCAGATCAGCCTTGCCGGCGGCCAGGCGCAGGCCCTCTTCATGGTCCAGCACGGGCATTTGTATGCCGGGGCCGAGGCCATCCGTTGCACGTTCCGGCCCTTGATTGCGCAGCGCCAGGCCGGTCCACTTCAACACGACCTGGGCCAGTTGCCGCTCGCTGATGGGTTTGGTCAGGTAATCGTCCATGCCGCTTTGGAGCAAGGCGCGTTTTTCGTTGGCCATGGCGTGGGCGGTGAGGGCGACCACCGGCAATGGCGTGCCGCTGCGCTCGCTTTCCCACTGGCGGATCGCTTCGGTGCTCTGGCGGCCGTCCATGCCGGGCATTTGCACGTCCATCAGCACGAGGTCGAAGGTGTCCTGTTTTACCGCGTCGATGGCGGCATACCCGCTTTCCACGGCGCGCACCCGTGCGCCCATGTCTTCCAGCAGGGTCTGTACCAGTAGCAAGTTCGCCGGGTTGTCGTCCACGCACAGCACACGCGGCGCACGGCTGGACAACGGCTCGCCCGGTTCGCTGCGCGATGGGCGCGGGCTGATCAGGTCGGAAAGCGCGCGCCGCAGCTTGCGCGTGCACGCCGGTTTGGCCTGCAACTGGCTGTTGGGATTGGGCACGGATTGGTTGAACAGCATCTGCTCGGTGGTCGGGCACAGCACCAGCACTTTGCAGCCCAAATGTTCGAGGTCCCACAGGTGCTGGTTGAGGCGCTCGGGCGGGATGTCATTGGCGGTCACGCCGAGCACCGCAAGGTCAATGGCCTGCTCAGTCTGATGGGCGCTGGTGATGCCGTTGGTCAGACTTTCCAGGCTATTGAACGGCGTGACTTCCAGGCCGCAGTCTTCCAGTTGATGCTGCAGCGCCTGGCGTGCCAGTTCGTGGTTTTCCAGCACCGCCACGCGATGGCCCAGCAGCGGCGCGGAAGGCAGGTCTTCGACATCGTCACGGGTCTTGGGCAGGTTCAGGCTGATCCAGAATTCCGAGCCTTCGCCTGGCGTGCTGTCGACGCCGATTTCACCGCCCATCTGTTCGATCAGGCGCTTGGAAATCACCAGCCCCAACCCCGTGCCGCCGGGTTGGCGCGACAGCGAGTTGTCGGCCTGGCTGAAGGCCTGGAACAGCGCGCGCACGTCCTGGCTGGACAGGCCGATGCCGGTATCCTGCACGCTGATGCGCAATTGCACGCTGTCTTCCTGCTCGTCCTCGATCATCGCCCGGGCGACAATGGTGCCTTCGCGGGTGAACTTGATCGCGTTGCTGATCAGGTTGGTAAGGATCTGCTTGAGGCGCAGCGGATCACCCACCAGCGCCAGCGGCGTGTCGCGGTACACCAGGCTCACCAGTTCCAGCTGTTTGGCATGGGCGGCGGGGGCGAGGATGGTCAGGGTGTCTTGCAGCAAGTCGCGCAGGTTGAACGGGATGCTGTCGAGCACCAGTTTGCCGGCCTCGATTTTCGAGAAGTCGAGGATCTCGTTGATGATGCCCAGCAGGTTGTCGGCGGACTTTTCGATGGTGCCCAAGTAGTCGAGCTGGCGCGGGGTCAGCTCGCTTTTTTGCAGCAAGTGGGTAAAGCCGAGAATGCCATTGAGCGGGGTGCGGATTTCATGGCTCATGTTGGCCAGGAACTCCGACTTGATGCGGCTGGCCTCCAGGGCCTCCTTGCGCGCCAGGTCCAGCTCGATGTTCTGGATCTCGATGGTTTCCAGGTTCTGGCGCACGTCTTCGGTGGCTTGGTCGATGCTGTGTTGCAGTTCTTCCTGGGCGTTCTGCAAGGTCTCGGCCATGCGGTTGATGCCCGAGGCGAGTTGGTCCAGTTCCTGGCTGCCCAAGGGCGGCAAACGGGTTTCCAGGTTGCCGTCCTTGAGTTGGGCCACGGCTTGCTTGATCTGGCCGATGGGCGAGTTGATGGTGCGGCTGATGCGCAGTGCCAGCGCCGCGGTGCAGATCAGGCCGATGGCGATCAGCAACAAGCTGGCGAACAGGCTACGGTAGCCACGCAGCAACATGCCGTTGTGGGACAGTTCCACCTCGACCCAACCCAGCAGGCGGTCGGCTTCATCCGGGATCAGCTCGCCGGCGAGGTTGCGGTGACGGCCAAACACCGGCAGCAAATAGCGGGTGGCGTCATTGCCGGTGCGCTGCAATAAATGCGAGCTGTTGCCGACCGGCGGCTGGTTGAGCATGGTCGGGCCGGCGTGGGCGAGGGGCGCGCGATCCGGGCTGAGGAAGGACACGGCACGCACGTCCGGCTGTTCCAGGGATTGGGTGGCGATGCGCTCGAGCAAATCGGTGTTGCGCGCACTGAGGGCGGGCGCGACCAGGGGCGCCAACTGTTCGGCGATCATTTCGCCGCGTTGCAGCAATTGGGTCTGCAGTTCCGAGAGCTGCATCCAGGTGAAATAGCCGCCCAGCAACGAGGCCATCAGGCTGGTCGGTAATAAGGTCAGCAACAGTACGCGGCCTTTTATCCCCATTCTTGTCAGCACGCCACTCTCCTGCTACCACATTGATATCTACGGAATTGCGCGGGCATCCGGCCCGCGCCACCTGCGCAGTGTAGCCATTTGCGCGGCGAGGAATCTTGCAAATTAATGACATACGGCAATCTTGAAGGCATTTGGCGGCCAGTGGCGATTGCCTGCGGCGGGGTTATCTTGAATAATCAGTCATTGAGAATGACTTGCAGATACTAATGAATCCCGTAGCAATTGGCCTACCCAGTATCCTGACCATCGAAGATGACCCCGTGCTGGGCGCTTATGTCCATGAGCACCTGGGGCGCTGTGGTTTCCATGTCACCTGGTGCCAGAACGGCCAGCAAGGCCTGCAGATGGCGCGCGACCAGGTGTTCGACGTGGTGTTGATGGACATTCTGCTGCCAGGGCTGGACGGGTTGTCGATCCTGACCCATCTGCGCCAGAGCCATTCGATCCCGGTAATCCTGATGTCGGCACTGGGGGCTGAGGCCGATCGCATCAGCGGTTTTCGCCTGGGCGCCGATGACTACCTGCCCAAGCCGTTCAGCATGATCGAGCTGCGCGTGCGCATCGAGGCCATCCTGCGCCGTGTCGCCTTGGACAGATGCCCATTACCGAGCCTGGCACCCGCACGTGACGATACCCGCACCCTGCGCTTCGACGATGAACTGTGCGATGTCTGCCACCTGGAACATCGGGCTGGCCTGACCCGCAGTGAATATCGCCTGCTGGAAACTTTGCATCGCAACGCTGAGGAAGTCCTCAGCAAACCCTTCCTTTACCAGCAGGTGCTGCAACGTGGTTATGCGCCCCATGACCGCAGCCTCGACATGCATATCAGCCAGATCCGTCGCAAGCTCAAGGCCATCGGCTACACCGAGCGCGAAGTGCGCACGGTGTGGGGCAAGGGCTATGTGCTGAGCAGTGCTGATGACAGCCTTTAAACGGCCCTTTAAAGGCCTGCCGGGCAAGCACTCGTTATTCTGGAAGCTGGCCTGCCTGTTGATCGCCTTCTGTTTGCTGATGATCTGGCTCAGTTGGTCGTGGGGGCGCTACATGGAGCAGAAGAACGCCTACCTGTCCGATGAAGCGCGGATCACCTTGAGTGGTTACGCGTTGCGAGCGGAGCAGGCCTGGAACCGAGACGGCAATGCTGGCGTCGATGCGTGGCTGCAGGAGATGGGCGAGCGCGAAACCACCTGGATCGGCGTGATCGGCAATGACTTGCAATCGCTGAGCAGCTACCCGCTGACCGACAAGGAAAGCCAGCGCCTGACCTTTCTGCGTGGCCTGGACTGGCCGGTGAGCCGGCATGCCAAAGGTCTGCCGTGGCTGAAAATCCCGTTTCCGGTCGACCCCAACGCAGGCTCGCTGGTGATCGAGTTGCCGCAGCGCTTCATGCCGGGGCGCTACCAACTGTTCTGGCGGGTGGTGACCAATGGCGTGATCCCCGGCCTGTTTACCCTGTTGCTGTGCGTCGGCCTGTATCGGCTGCTGATCATGCCCCTCAATCAACTGCGTGAGCAGGCCAACGCCTGGCGTGCTGACCAGTTGAACACGCGGCTGTCCCACGACGCGACCAGTCGTCAGGATGAATTGGGTGAGCTGGGCCGCGCGTTCGACCACATGTCCGAGCGCTTGCAGGGCACCGTGGTATTGCAGCAGCAACTGCTGCGGGACATGTCCCATGAGCTGCGCACGCCGCTGAGCCGCCTGCGCGTGGCGTGTGACAGTGAGCAGGACCTCACGCAACTGCGCGAGCGGCTTGGCCGTGAGATCGATGCGATGCAGCGCCTGGTGGAAGACAGCCTGCAACTGGCGTGGTTGGACACCGAGCGGGCGCCGCTGCCCCAGGAAGATATCCAGCTTCAGGCGCTGTGGGATATGTTGCGCGAAAACGCATGCTTCGAAAGCGATTGGCCCGCGTCGCGCCTGCCGTGTCTGCTCGGCCCGGAATGCTGGGTGCGCGGCAACCTGAATGCGTTGGCCCAGGCCCTGGAAAACATTCTGCGCAATGCCATTCGCCATTCACCCGTGGGCGGTGTGGTCAGCCTGGATGGGCGTCGCGAAGGTGACTATTGGCATGTATGGCTGGAGGACGAGGGCGGCGGGATCGATGACGGGGACCTGGAACGGATCTTCGCACCGTTCACGCGCCTGGACGGATCACGCCCCGGCGATGGTGGCTTCGGCCTGGGCTTGAGCATCGCGCGCAACGCCGTGCAGCGCCAGGACGGCAGCTTGTGGGCGCAAAACACCGGAAAAGGGCTGCGGGTGCATCTGCGTCTGCGGGCGTGTTAGGCGCGACGCTGTTTGCGTTTTTTCCATTGATGGGCCACCCACCAGCGCCAGTAGCCCATGGTCAGGCAATACGCGAGCGCACCTAGCACCAGCCCCAACACCACTGAACCCAGCAGGAACGGCTGCCATAACGTGCTCAATTGGCCGCTGATCCATTCCCAGGTCAGGTCATCCGGCAAGCTACGCGGGGGCACATTCATCAACCAGGCGCCGGTCATGTAGGTGCAGATGAACACCACCGGCATGGTGATCGGGTTGGTCAGCCATACCAGGCTGACCGCGATGGGCATATTGCCGCGCACGGTGATCGCCAGGAAGGCAGCCAGCAGCATCTGTAACGGAATCGGAATAAAAGCCGCGAACAAACCCACAGCCATTGCGCGCGCGACCGAGTGCCGGTTCAGGTGCCAGAGGTTCGGGTCATGCAGCAAGGTGCCAAGAAACTGTAATGACTTGTGTTCCCTGATACTGCTGGGGTCAGGCATGTATCGTTTGAATAAGCGCCGGGGCATAAGGGGTCCAGGTCAGTTCGAGGGGCAAGTATGCCCGCATTCTATAAACAGAAAATTCAGACTTTGTGACAAAACATCAAAGGCCGTGCTGGGTATCCGGCTAAGACTGAGTGGATCACTTGAAAAGGATGATTCATGAGGACAGGGATGTGCGCGTTTGCGCTGGGGTTGCTGGCCTTGCGCTTTTTACCGGCATTGCCGACCACCGGTTGGCTGTTCGCCTTGCTGGTGCTGGCCTTGATGCTGTTGCCGTTTCGCACGTATCCCTTGGCTTTTTTCCTGTTGGGGCTGAGTTGGGCGTGCATGAGCGCGCAGTCGGCGCTGGATGATCGCCTCAAGCCAGTGCTGGACGGTCAGACGCGCTGGGTGGAAGGGCGGGTCAGCGGGTTGCCGCAACAGACGGACGAGGGCGTGCGCTTTGTACTGACCGACAGTCGGTCGCGTAATGCCCGGTTGCCCACGCGCATCCGGGTGTCCTGGCGTGGCGGGCCGCCCGTGCGCAGCGGTGAACGTTGGCGCCTGGCCGTCACCCTCAAGCGACCCGCCGGGTTGCTGAACTTCCACGGCTTTGATCAGGAGGCTTGGCTGCTCGCCCAGCGCATTGGCGCCACGGGCACGGTAAAGGATGGAGAGCGCCTGGCACCGGCTGCCAACGCCTGGCGCGACAGTGTGCGTCAGCGCTTGCTTGCGGTGGACGCCCAAGGCCGGGAGGCTGGCCTGATTGCCCTGGTGTTGGGCGATGGCTCTGGATTGGCTTCTGCTGACTGGCAGGTGCTGCAGGACACAGGGACTGTGCATTTGCTGGTCATCTCCGGCCAGCATATCGGCCTGCTGGCGGGGTTGATTTACGGTTTGATCGCTGGCTTGGCGCGCTATGGATGCTGGCCTCGAACCTGGCCATGGCTGCCCTGGGCTTGTGGGCTGGCGTTCACTACGGCACTGGGTTACGGCTTGCTGGCTGGGTTTGGCGTGCCGGTGCAGCGCGCCTGCGTGATGGTTGGGCTCGTGTTGTTGTGGCGATTGCGCTTGCGTCACCTGGGGCTGTGGTGGCCTTTGTTGCTGGCGCTCAATGGGGTGTTGGTCCTGGAGCCGTTGGCCAGCTTGCAACCGGGGTTCTGGCTGTCCTTTGCGGCGGTGGCGGTGCTGATCCTGGCGTTTGGTGGCCGTCTGGGACCCTGGAGCGTGTGGCAGGTGTGGACTCGGCCGCAGTGGTTGATTGCCATCGGGTTGTTTCCGGCCTTGCTGGTGTTAGGGTTGCCCATTAGCCTGAGTGCGCCGTTCGCTAACCTGGTGGCGGTGCCATGGATCAGCCTGGTGGTGTTGCCGCTGGCCTTGTTGGGCACTGCATTGCTGGCGTTGCCGTTTGTAGGGGAAGGTCTGCTTTGGCTGGCGGGCGGGGCACTGGGTGCCTTGTTCAACGGCTTGGCGTGGCTCGCCGGACAGATGCCGGCCTGGATTCCGGCCGATGTACCGCTGGGGTCTTGGTTGGTAAGTCTGCTGGGGGCAGTGCTGCTCCTGCTGCCCAAGGGCGTGCCGTTTCGTGTGCTGGGTTGGCCGATGTTTCTGCTGGCGGTGTTTCCCCCACGAGCGCTGGTGCCCGACGGACAGGTGGAGGTTACGCAGCTTGATGTCGGCCAGGGGCAATCGTTGATTTTGCGCACCCGTCATCACACGTTGCTCTATGACGCCGGCCCGCGCTCCGGCACTTTCGACTTGGGTGCGCGCGTGGTACTGCCGTCTTTGCGAAAACTCGGGGTAGCAGAGCTGGATATGCTGCTGCTCAGCCACGCCGATGCCGATCACGCCGGGGGTGCAGCGGCGATTGCCAATGGCATGCCGATCAAGCGTGTGGTGGGCGGAGAAACCGACGGTTTGCCGCCATCGCTCGGCACTCAACCCTGCTTCAGTGGCGAGCGCTGGACTTGGGACGGTGTGACCTTCGAACTCTGGCAGTGGCCGGACGCCATAAGTGGCAACGCGAAGTCCTGCGTCTTGCAGGTGCAGGCGAATGGCGAGCGCCTGCTGCTGACCGGTGATATTGACCGTGCGGCGGAACAGGCCATGCTTGCGTCACCGCTGGCGGTGCCCACCGATTGGCTGCAAGCGCCGCACCATGGCAGTCGCAGTTCTTCGTCCTGGCCCTTTGTGGAACGGCTTGCTCCGCGATCCGTGCTGATCTCGCGAGGGCGCAACAATGCGTTCGGCCATCCCCATCCACAGGTGATGGAACGCTACCAGCGGTTGGGCAGCCAGGTATATGACAGCGCCGAGCAGGGCGCCGTACGTCTGCAGTTGGGTGCTTTTACGCCCCCGGTAGTTGCGCGCAGTCAACGCCGGTTCTGGCGCGAGCGGTTACCCTAGCCAGGGCCGATGGGGTCTGTGGTCGACGCACCTATATGGTAAAGTGGCGCACTTTTTCGAGGGGACATTCACTGTGTGGGAATTGGTCAAATCCGGCGGCTGGATGATGTTGCCGATCATCATGAGTTCTATCGCCGCACTCGGCATCGTCGCCGAACGCCTGTGGACCCTTCGCGCCAGCCGCGTGACCCCCGAGCATTTGCTGGGGCAGGTCTGGTCCTGGATCAAGAACAAGCAGCTCGATAAGGAAAAACTCAAGGAGCTGCGCGCCAATTCCCCGTTGGGTGAGATCCTCGCCGCCGGGCTGGCCAACTCCAAGCACGGTCGCGAGATCATGAAAGAGTGCATCGAGGAAGCCGCCGCCCGCGTCATCCATGAACTGGAACGCTACATCAACGCCCTCGGCACCATCGCCGCCATGGCGCCGTTGCTCGGCTTGCTCGGTACGGTGTTGGGCATGATCGATATCTTCAGCTCGTTCATGGGCTCCGGCATGACCACCAACGCGGCCGTACTGGCCGGTGGTATCTCCAAGGCGCTGATCACCACGGCCGCAGGCCTGATGGTGGGTATTCCCTCGGTGTTCTTCCACCGCTTCCTGCAACGCCGCATCGATGAGCTTGTGGTGGGCATGGAGCAGGAAGCCATCAAACTGGTGGAAGTGGTGCAGGGCGACCGTGACGTGGACCTGGTTGGGGGCAAAGCGTGAAATTTCGCCGCAAGCAACGGGAAAACGTCGATATCAACCTCGCGTCGCTGATTGATGTGGTGTTTATCCTGCTGCTGTTTTTTGTCGTCACCACCACCTTCACCCGGCAGACCGAACTGCGCGTCGACCTGCCGGAGGCCGTGAGCGGTTCGCCGGCCGAGGACCAGCAAGTCAAGCAATTGGACATCGCCATCAGCGCCGACGGGGTGTTTTCGGTGAATAACCAGTTGCTCGAGAAAAACGACCTGGCCAGCCTGATGGATGCCTTGCAGAAAGAGTCCGGCGGCGACACTAAGCTGCCGCTGTCGATCAGTGCCGATGGCAAGACCCAGCACCAGGCCGTGATCACCGCAATGGACGCCGCCGGCAAGCTCGGTTTCAGCCATTTGCGCATGACCACCGTCGAGGCGGCGGGCCAACCCTGATGGCCCTGTCTGATCGTTTGCTCAAGGCCTGGTACGAGGGCCATCCGGCGCTTGCGCTGTTGCGGCCGCTGGAGTCCTTGTATCGCCGGGTGGTGCAGCGCAAGCGTGCACGCTTCCTGGCGGGTGACGGCGAGATCTATCAATCGCCGGTGCCGGTGGTGGTGGTCGGTAATATCACCGTGGGTGGCACCGGCAAGACGCCGTTGATCCTGTGGCTGATCGAACACTGCCGACGCAGCGGCTTGCGCGTAGGTGTGGTCAGTCGGGGGTATGGCGCCAAGCCGCCGCAGTTGCCATGGCGGGTCGCAGCCAGCCAGAGCGCCGAAGTGGCGGGTGATGAGCCCTTGTTGATCGTGCAGCGCTGCGGCGTGCCGTTGATGATTGACCCCGATCGCAGCCGTGCGGTCCAGGCGCTGCTGGCCAGCGAAACCCTGGACCTGATCCTCTCCGACGACGGTCTCCAGCACTACCGCCTGGCCCGAGACCTTGAACTGGTGCTGATCGACGCTGCCCGCGGCCTGGGCAACCGCCGTTGCCTGCCGGCGGGACCGTTGCGTGAGCCGGTGGAGCGTCTGCAGAGCGTCGATGCGCTGTTGTACAACGGCGCCGCCAGTGATCGAGACGATGGTTTTGCCTTTCGCTTGCAGCCCACCGCACTGGTCAACCTGCTGACCGGCGAGCGGCAGCCGGTGGATCATTTTCCAGCAGGCCAGCAGGTGCATGCGGTTGCCGGCATCGGCAACCCGCAACGTTTCTTCAATACCCTTGAAACGCTACACTGGCAGCCGATACCCCATGGGTTTGCCGACCACGCGACTTACAGCGCCGAAGTCCTGAATTTTACGCCGTCATTGCCGCTGGTCATGACCGAGAAGGACGCGGTGAAGTGCCGCGCCTTTGCCCAGCCCGACTGGTGGTACCTTGCGGTGGATGCACTGCCGTCGCCGGCGTTCGTCGCCTGGTTCGACACGCAGTTGATGCGTCTGCTGCCTGCCCGCCTTTTGCCTTAAACCGCTGCTTTCCAGGAAACACTCATGGACACCAAATTGCTCGATATCCTCGCTTGCCCGATCTGCAAAGGCCCGCTCAAGCTCAGCGCCGACAAAACCGAGCTGATCAGCAAAGGCGCCGGCCTGGCTTACCCGATCCGTGATGGCATCCCGGTGATGCTGGAAAGCGAAGCTCGCACCCTGACCACCGATGAGCGCCTGGATAAATGACCACCGCCTTTACCGTTGTCATTCCTTCCCGCTACGCCTCGACCCGCCTGCCGGGCAAGCCGCTGCAACTGATCGGCAGCAAGCCGATGATCCAGCTGGTGTGGGAACAGGCCTGCAAGAGCAGCGCCGAGCGCGTGGTAGTGGCCACCGACGACCCGCGCATCGTCGAAGCCTGCAAGGGCTTCGGTGCCGAGGCGGTGCTGACCCGCGAAGACCATAACTCCGGCACCGATCGCCTGGCCGAAGTCGCCACCCAGCTCGGCCTGGCACCGGACGCCATCGTGGTCAACGTGCAAGGCGACGAACCCCTGATCCCGCCCAGTGTGATCGACCAGGTGGCCGCCAACCTGGCCGCCCATGGCGAAGCACGCATGGCGACTCTGGCCGAGCCGATTGAAGACATCGAGACCCTGTTCAACCCGAACGTGGTAAAGGTAGTCAGTGACATCAACGGCCTGGCGCTGACGTTCAGCCGTTCGACCTTGCCTTGGGCGCGCGACGCCTTCGCCAAGCAGCCTGACGTGTTGCCGGAGGGCGTGCCTTACCGTCGCCATATCGGCATTTACGCCTACCGCGCCGGTTTCCTGCATGACTTCGTCAGCTGGGGCCCATGCTGGCTGGAAAACACCGAGTCCCTGGAGCAACTGCGGGCCCTGTGGCATGGCGTGCGCATCCATGTGGGCGATGCGCTGGAAGCACCGCCGGCCGGTGTCGACACCCCGGAAGACCTTGAGCGCGTCCGTCGCCTGCTGGGGGCCTGATGGAGGTTCTGTTTGTCTGCCTGGGCAACATCTGCCGCTCGCCCACCGCAGAAGGCGTGCTGCGCCATAAATTGCGCGAAGCGGGGCTGGCGGGGCAGGTCGAGGTCGCGTCCGCTGGTACGGGTGAATGGCATGTCGGCAACCCGCCGGACCAGCGCAGCCAGCGTGCGGCGTTGGTGCGCGGCTACGATCTGTCGGCCCAGCGTGCCCAGCAGGTCTCTCGCGCCGACTTTGCGCGCTATGACCTGATCCTGGCGATGGATCACAGCAACCTGCGCAACCTCAAGGCCCTGCAGCCGGGCCAGGGCAAGGCGGAGCTGGACCTTTTCCTGCGCCGTTACGACGCCGAAGTGGACGAAGTGCCGGACCCGTATTACGAAGGCGAACAAGGCTTTGAACGGGTCCTGGACCTGATTGAACGTGCCTGTGATTTATTGGTGATCGAATTGAAGGGGCGGTTATGACCTTGCAGGTGCTTGCGCAGGTGTCGCTCAAGCCATTCAACAGCTTTGGCATTGACGTGCGTGCCCAGCTGTTCGCCGAGGCCCGCAGCGACGATGATGTCCGTGAGGCCTTGGCCTATTCGGCCGCACACGCAGTGCCTCTGCTGGTGATCGGCGGCGGTAGCAACTTGCTGTTGACCCAGGACATTCCGGCGCTGGTGCTGCGCATGGCCAGCCAGGGCATCCGTGTGTTGCACGACGACGGCACGCAGGTGGTGGTCGAGGCCGAAGCCGGCGAAACCTGGCATCCGTTCGTGTTATGGACCCTGGAACAAGGCTTCTGCGGCTTGGAAAACCTCAGCCTCATCCCCGGCACCGTTGGCGCCGCGCCCATGCAGAACATCGGCGCCTACGGTGTCGAGATCAAGGATGTATTCGCCGGCCTGACCGCCCTGGATCGTCACACCGGCGAGTTGCGCGATTTCAGCCTGGAAGAATGCAACTTTGCCTACCGCGACAGTCTGTTCAAACACGAGACCGCGCGCTGGCTGATCTTGCGGGTGCGCTTTGCCCTGAGCCGCGCCAGCCGCCTGAAACTCGACTACGGTCCGGTGCAGCAGCGCCTGGCGGGGCAGGGGATCAACGAGGCAACACCGAGTGACGTCAGCCGCGCGATCTGCAGTATCCGCCGGGAAAAACTGCCAGATCCGGCCGAGCTGGGCAATGCGGGCAGCTTCTTCAAGAACCCGCTGGTGTCCCAGGTGCTGGCGGCTGAGCTGCAGGCGCGCTATCCGGACCTGGTGGCGTACCCGCAGGCCGATGGGCAGATGAAGCTTGCCGCCGGCTGGCTGATCGACAAGGCAGGCTGGAAGGGCTTCCGTGACGGCGATGCCGGCGTGCACAAGTTGCAGGCGCTGGTGTTGGTCAACTATGGCGATGCCACAGGGCACGATATTGCGAGCTTGGCCCAGCGTATCCAGCGCGACATTGCAGAGCGTTTCAAGGTCGATCTGGAAATGGAGCCCAACCAGTATTAAGCCCCTTCAAACAAAAATGCCCCGCATCTTTCGATGCGGGGCATTTCTTATTGCGCTGACAATCAGTCGTCGCGGCTCATGATGCCGAAGATCTGCAACAAGCTGATGAACAAGTTGTAGATCGACACATACAGGCTGATGGTCGCCATGATGTAGTTACGTTCACCACCGTGGATGATCGCGCTGGTCTGGAACAGGATGCACACTGAGGAGAACAGCACAAAACCTGCGCTGATCGCCAACTGCAGGCCGCTGATCTGGAAGAACATGCTCGCAACCACAGCCGCCAGCAACACGAAGAAACCAGCGGTGATGAAACCACCCAGGAAGCTCATGTCCTTGCGGGTGATCAGCACGTAGGCCGACAGACCACCAAACACCAGTGCGGTCATGGCAAACGCCGAGCTGACCACTTCCGCGCCGCCGGCCATGCCGAGGTAGCGGTTGAGGATCGGGCCGAGGATAAAGCCCATGAAACCGGTCAAGGCAAACGCCGACACCAGGCCCCAGGCCGAGTCACGCAGCTTGTTGGTCAGGAAGAACAGGCCATAGAAGCCGATCAGCACGACAAAGATATTCGGGTAGCCGACACGCATCTGCTGGGCCACGAACGCCATCACGCCGCTGAATGCGAGGGTAAGGGCGAGCAAGCCATAGGTGTTGCGCAACACGCGGCTGACTTCAAGCTGCTCAGCCTGCGCGTTACCATTCACTGCGTAATTCTGTTCGCGCATGGCGACACTCCTTCGGTTTTGAAACGTTCAGTCGCAAAGATCATAACAGACGCTCTGTAACAAGCGATGGCAAGAGTTTGACAGTGTGTTTCATTCGGGTATTATGGCGCCCGCTGAGACGGGATGGGCTACTATAATCCTGTGATGCACAAGGGAAATTGGCAGAGTGGTTGAATGCACCGGTCTTGAAAACCGGCGGACGTTAATAGCGTCTCCAGGGTTCGAATCCCTGGTTTCCCGCCAAGATTCAAACGAAAGCCCCGCACTAGCGGGGCTTTTGTGTTTCTGGGGTTTGACGATGCTTTCAGTTAAACACCTAATCGTTTCCGCATCATTTCAGGCAGTTTCCGCAACTCGATGTCAGCGGGTCGGTTTCACGATCTCCCCGACACGCCTGTAAACCGTCTCGGTTATGCGTTTGTCGGTGTGCCCCAGCAGTCGGCTGGCATCACCCAGGTCCAGGATTTCGCTGGCCGCTTTCGGGCGGATGTCACGGAACTGGAACTGCCGAATACTCGCGGCCAACACCCCATCGCCTGCGCCCCTGGCGATGACGATTGCCTTGTCGCGCGCATCGTCAAAACGCAGTCGCAGCATGTGCTTGGTCACTTGCCTCCCGTCCTCCGTGACGATCAGATAAGGGTTTCGAACCCCTCGCGCGCGTCTCTGCGCAATCAGGCGCTCAACCAGCATGCCCAAATCATTCAGCGCACCGGCGGCCGTCAGGCGGATCCGCAGCTTCTTGGACGTCTTGCCTTGGGATACCTGCAGGAACTCGTTAACCACGTCGGCCTCCCGCATTGACAGCGTGTCAGCCGGGCGCTGGGCAGTCAGGTATGCCAGATCCATTGCATCGCGCAGCTCTGAGGCTGCCACCGCGTATACGGCGCTCCAGATTTCCTCGTTGGCGTAGAAGTCGCGCGGCGCCTCTTTGTTCTTGCGCACACCGGCGGCGGGGTTGGCCTCAGTCAGTCCCCACTCGCGTGCGATGTTGTAGATGTGTGACAACAGGGAGATCTCCCGGTTGGCTCGAACCTTGGCGGTGCGACTGTCGCGGTACTGCGCAATAATCTGCGGCGTAACCGCATCGATAGGCGCGTCACTGAACACATTGCGCAGCTGTTTCAGGCTCAGTCGGTTATCGCTTTGCGTTTTGGGCGCCTTGCCCGGGATGATCTCCCGTTCGTACCGGTCAAACACTTGGCCCAGCAGAGCGTTCTTCTTCGGTACCGGCTTGCAATCAAGCTTTGCCCATTCAGCCTTGGCGATGTCCAAGTCACCCCCGAGCGGGATCTCTACCCGCTTCCCGTCTTCATTCCTCCCGTCGTAGTAGTACCCAACCCACTCTTTACCGCCTTTCAGCGTGCGCACGCGCCGAATCATTCGCGGCGGCAGGTCCCTGTTCGCCGCCTTTTTTGCTCGCATCGATTTATCCTACTTTTGACAGATCCAGTGACCAGGCTTCGGCCGCGACATTCTCTGCTGATGGTTTTACGCCTGCCAGTTTCATGCGGGCGTAGACGCGGCCTACTACAGGTCGGCGCGCGCGGGTCAGCACATACTTCCAGCCGTTTCGATTGAGCCAGGCGATCTGGCCTGACGGGATCATGTAACCGGTGATTGCCGCGATCTCTTCCTCGGCAAGGGTTTCGCTTTGAATTTCCATAGTGGTGTCCTTGCCGCGCTGGGCGGCAGAAAGTGGCCCACCGCTTTGCGGCAGGCACTTGTGCTTTAATGAGAAAAATTCTTATAGGTGGCGCGAAATGGATAAGGCGTTTAGAAACCCTTTGTTTTTAACTGGGATCCCGTTGGTAATCTGCGGCATTGCGATCACTGCGCCAGCCCTGTGGATTACCGGTTTGGTTTTGATGGTTTGTGGGTTGGCGAAGAGCAAGAAACAGCCTTGATGCTCACCGGCAGGCATGCAGGGGGATGGAGTAATGGCGTTTTGCCTAGATATCTGAGTTGCTTTGATGGGTGTAAAACAGGGAATCAACCCATTCACTTGCCAGGAGGGCGTGTGTCACACCAAATAGATGTTCCGATTGCCCACGCATATCGGGGTCACACGATGTTCCTCAAGTTCGACTGGCGACGCCCGAACGATGACGCCCCTGTGGCGGCCAAGATCATCGAGCCCGCTCCAATCGACGGCTTGGGCGAAGTTGCCGCTGTACTGGAAGGGCCATGGCCTGATTATCCAGCGGCACTGGGCGAAGCTATGGCCGCTGCTGAGCGCTGGATCGACAGTCAACAGCCTTAAGCCGGCTCACCGGCAGGCATGTAGGGGGATTTGGGTTAGGGGTTCTTGCGTTCTGGCGGGGAGGGCGGGAATCCAAAGTAGTGCCGCCGCTTACCGGTGTAGCCGCATTCGCTGCAACCCGCGGACGCACCACAACTGCAACCACCTTCGCAACCACAGCTGCACCCGGAGCAATCCAAGGTGCACCAGCTTTCCTGCTCTACCTCGCCTTCCTGGCTGATCGAGTAGTTGATTCGGCGGTCTAGGCGAAAGCTGGTGATCTTTTCTGCATCCTCATAGGTCGCCGGTACCGCGCGGAAACCATACTGGGCGGTAGGGTCATCCACGAAACGTCGAACAGTTCTCATGGCCTTGGCCCCTTATAGATGAACACGTAGGCGAGCCAGAGGGTGGCGATCATGGCTTTGCCTCCGCTCGCGATTTGTGCAGCTGCTGGATTCGGTAGTCTTCGGCGGTTCGGGAGCAGCCGCCACCCTGACACCCGTGCTCATGACAGTACGTCTTGTTGCATATGGCGCGCATGCCGGTGCCGCCGCAGTAGTCGCAGTTGTCGCCGGTATGAGTCGGGCATCGGTAGACTTCGCCGGGCGGTCCATGCCTATGCAGGCGGGCCGGCAACATTCCGGTACCAGCGTCCGGTACGCTTTCTTCAGTCACGACTTCGTCCTTGCCGCTATAGCGGCTGACTTTGAAGGGGGAGGGATTACGGGTAGATCAGTGCGTAGCGCTGAATTTTTTCAATTGCACCATGTAAGGATTAGCGCATTACGTATTGAGAGGTGTGTGTGTCGAAATGCCACCATCTGCTTTAAACTCTGTTTCTCATCGGAGAGAGCAAACATGGACGCACATAAGCTTGAAACCCTGAAGCAACAAGCGGAGCTCATCGCTCGTGAGCAGTTTGGTGCAACTTCATCGGCTGAGATCGAGTCGATTCTTGCCGTGCTGTCGTACGAGCAAACACTGCTCCAGAAACATGGGAAGCGGCAGCCAGCTGCTTATACATGGAGGATGCTGAAAGAACATGGGATTGTTCCGGGCGTCGAGAGAGTGGTTACCCGTGAAGCAGAAACGCAGGGCTACAGAGCTCTAGTGGGCCTTGGTTTACAGGATTTCGCTTTTGAAGCCGTTGTAGTTAGGCATCCTGATTTTTTTTCCTCAGAAGCGGTAGAACATTCGGCATCGCGCCTACGAGACTTTGAGGACGCGGTAACCTCCCGGCACAAATTTTGGTGGGTGAACCATAAGCAGACATTTAAGGCTGAGTTTGAAGGTGGCTACATTTGGTCGCCGAAAACCAGTAAAAATGGTGCCCGCAACAAAACTTACGACAACTTGACCCAGGTGGAGCCGGGGGATGTTGTGGTGTCCTACGCGGATGGCCTGATCAAAGCGGTTGGCATAGCAATCAGTAATTACGCGGAAGCGCCGAAGCCTGAAGAATTTGGAACGATTGGGGAAAGCTGGGCTGCTACAGGGTGGTTGGTGTCGGTCAACTGGGTCGCATTAACTAGTCCGATTTCGCCTAAAGCTAACATCGACAAAATCGTAAAACTTTTGCCGAAAAAAAATTCACCTCTTCAGTCAAATGGTAACGGTAACCAGGGTTGCTATCTGGCGGCCATTTCAGTTGCATTGGGTAACGTAATTTTTGGCTTCTTGGACGCCCCTGATTTGGAAGCGGTAATTGCAACGCAAGCCTTAGTTTCTGTAGACGGAACTGGGCTGGCAGGCAATGTTCGCTTGCCGGCGGAAGAGTTACGCAAGGTTACTGCTGAGTACATTTGGAAAGCAGTCCAATATCTCCTTCAAGGTGTCCTGGCAGAAGATTTTGGACCCTCTATCGACTACGACCTGTTAGTTGATGCGAATGCCAGACTAGCTCCCAAGCAGGTCTTCGGCCTCGCTGCAACGGAAGCGTTGGGATTCAAGGTGATGCCCAAGCATTTTACTGCGGGAAAGGGGACCGTCTGTTTCGAGCTGTTGGAAGCTGCGGGTTACAAAATCATCCCCAAAGGTGAGCAAGTCGAGACGCTCGAAATACCCATAGACACCGAGGGTAGGGAGTGGGCCGAGGGCCAAGTCAAGCTGGTGTACCACCTGAAACGTGAACGATCACCGGGTCTTTCTAAAGCCAAGAAAGCTTCATTTATCAAGAAGCATGGTCGGCTATTCTGCGAGGAGTGCGGAACAGATCCTGTCGAAGCGTATGGCGATTTTGGGGTGGCTTGTATTGAAGTTCATCATGAAGCGATCCAGGTTGCAGATATGGGGGAGCAGCACAAGACAACCCTAGACCAATTGCGATGCCTGTGTGCCAACTGTCATCGTGTTCTGCATCGCAAATTAAAGGCTCAGATTGTTCACTCTACACCAGCTAACACTCAGCCCGACATTATTTCCGCAGCGCTCGGTTGATAGTCGGCTTCAGCCATCTCGCAAAAAAAAGAGCAAGCTGGTAGTGCCTCGTTTCGGCGGGGTTTACCAGGAGGAAGGGCACGTAGAGAGAATCGGATATTGGTCTTGCGGTCGCGATGCAGGTACGAGCCTGGGCCAAGTTCATCCTGAACACGGCAAAGCTCTTCAAATTGCTCCGGGAAGTCTTCGCGGATCGCTCGAAAATAGCCTTCGCCACCTTTCACGCAGCCGATGCAGTTAGCGTTGTCGTAACCCAGGCGATACATCAGCGGCAACTCGATCCCTGCGCGCTGGATCATCGCCTTGCAATCCTCTTTACCCAGACCCGCGTCAATCAGCGGGGCAATAACAGGCCGATCAGGGTTTCGGTCTCGGAAGTCATCTAGGCGGTCCACCTCTTCGGCGGTATAGCCGAACACCATAACGTCGCCCGGTTGTTTCCAAGCATCGAGCAGGCGGCGTTTCAGTAGCTTGGTGCAGGGTGCACCATTGCGACCCTTTATGAATCGCTCGCGCCGGAAAACCTGAATGATGTCCGCACCGTACTTCTCGTCGCGCAACTGCACGATCTCTTGTCCGAACCACTCCTGGCAGTCCAGCAAGAACCGCCGGTTATCTTCATGCTCGTTTGCCAGAAACGCATTGATGATCTGCACGTCGTGTGTCGCGCTGTACTGCGACAATGCCAGCTTTGTGGCCACCGCCGAGGCAGCGCCGCAGCTGAACTGGCAAACGATTCGTGGTCGTTGTGCGGACATAGGGGATCCTCGCCGGTATAGTTCCGGGATCTACAGGGGAGTGGGTTATGAGCTGGGAAGCATTTCATTTTGGATCGAACATCACCCAGGATTAGCGGCATGGGTTCAAGCGATTGGATCGCTTTTGGCATTGGCTGTTGCTATAGGTGTTGCACGGAACCAAGGACGCCAGTCGCGAAAGTTGTTTCTAGACCAGGTTAACCACGCATCGGAAGAAGCAAGGCTTCAGCGTATTGCGTCACTGAGGGCTACAGTTGAGGTTGCTGAAATTGTTGCTAGGCGCGTTATTGAGGTGGCCAGTAAGATGCCAGACATCATCATTGAAGGGAGTGCGCCCCGCCATAAAGACGCGCTTGAGGCGGCGGTACTATGGATCGCAAAGCTGCCAATTTATGAGCTACCTGGAGCCTTGGTCGCGAGGGATGTGCAAAACATAGCTTTAGCCGCAAATCGAATGCTCAAAGTTCTAGATAGAATTTCCTCCGAAGGGATTCTTTCAGGTGAGAACTACAAGTCTTTGTGCGGGCTTAGCTATGCCGCCGAAAAAGCGTTGAAGGGAGCATCTTCATTTGCTGATGAATACAGAGGTGGAACCGACGTGATTAGGGCTGCTGACCTCTGATGTTACTCAGCTAAAAATTGCGGGTTGATAGACGCTCAGTAGGCGGCGAGCACGCCCAGCGAGCGCCCGGCCTAGGTCGCTGCACACGCTACCATAAGTGATGGGCATGATGATTCCTCGCCGGTATATTGGTTAGATTAAAATCATGGATGGAATAACTTGAAAATCTTTCACTACACCGATGCAACTGCAGTTAAGTCGATTCTTGAACATGAAAAGATGTGGTTGACCGACGTTCGCTATCTGAATGACTCAGAAGAGATGCACAATGGAATCTCCAAGCTTGTGCAATACATGAGGCATCGAGTAGAAAATTTCCCACATCCGCACGAGTTTTTTGAGGATGCAGCCAACTATGTCGAGAGTGGTCTCGTTGGAAAGGCTGGTTATGGAATAGAAAATCGGCCCGTTTTTATAGGGTCATTTACTCAGGAAGGTGACCTATTAAGCCAATGGAGGGCCTACGGCTCATACTCCATTGAGTGCGATGCCGACTATGTTCCTCAAGAGCTTTTTAGGTGTGTGTATGACGACGACATAAAGTTAGATCAGGCATCTGATAAAGTTCTTTTAAATTTGATTACTATAGCGAAGGATATGGCGACAAACTCAGGGTTTCTGGATCGAGATGGTTATGAAGCTTTTTCCGATATCATTGGATTGGTTGCCACATTCAAGCATGAAAGTTTTTCAGAGGAGCAGGAGGTAAGAGTTATCCTCGGACACGACATCGATCCTGAAATTGAAGACGGACTTGACGTTGAGTTTCGAACCAGAGGAAATATTCTCATACCTTATGTCAAGGCCGATTTACCCTTCGAAAGTATTCGGGCGATTCATATTGGTCCAATGCGCGACCAAGAACTCGCTTACATCTCCATGAAGGCCTTTGTAGACAAATTACATCTAAAACGTGACGTAACGATCCATAACTTTAAACATAAAATTGATGTGATCAAATCTACAATCCCTTATCGAGCTCCGTGAGATAGGTGGGGGGCTGGTCAGGGAGTGTTGCTTGTTCCTCAGTTCCGGCAGGCTTCTCGATAGCGCTGCGCATCGCTGATGAACCGGCCGCAGCCATCGCAATTGAACATCATCATTTTGGGCCTTCTCGGCTTTGGCAGCTTGATGCCGGTGCCGCGCAGGGCTTCCTTGATGTTCACGTCATTGCGTTCGACCAACCGGCGGCTATGCGCGTCGATGTAGGGTCTGGGCCAGACCACTGCGCCTGATTGACCGAGCTTTCCGATCCAGATCACGATGTGAGCTCTCGGCACCACGACAGCCTTGGAAAGGTCGCTTGTGAACACGCCATCTTCGCAAAGCCAAATTAGGTTGTTGCCGTTCCAGTACTGCGGCTTTTGGATGTAAAACTCGGCTGCGTCGGGGTGTTGGTCCAGCGCCTCGCTCAAGGTGACATTCTGGCAATCGACACCGACTCGCGCCCTGGCATCGACGTAGGCCTTGGGCCACGGGATATCAGTGTCGCGGTGATCGCAAGCACCGTCCCGTGTGAACACCTGAGCCTTGGCCAGATCGGTGAGATATCCAGATCCGCCAAAGCCCCAGAACGACAACCCGTCACCAACGTAGGCGTGGCTGCGACTGTCTTGCAGGTAGAACTGATCGTCCATGGATTATCTCCAGTCAGGCGCCGCCCTCCGTTTACCGGATGCAGCGAGTGGGGTGGCTGGAAAGAGGGCTTTGATGTAGATTTCCTCTCTTTCAGGGAGGGGCGCCACTATGTCGGCAGAAGCAATCAAGGTGTTTATTTCATATTCACATGATGACGAAGAGCATAAAGAGTGGGTGTTGAAACTTGCGTCAGACCTAAGGGGCAGCGGACTAGACGCGATCCTTGATCAGTGGGATTTGGTCCTAGGTAGTAATCTTCCAAGATTTATGGAGCAGGGTCTAAGTTCCTCAGATAGAGTATTGGTGATATGTACTGATAATTACAATAATAAATCGAATGCTGGTAAAGGGGGAGTGGGCTACGAGGGGCAGATTCTTACTGCCGAGATGTATCGTAAGCAAGATAGCGTCAAGTATATCCCTATTGTAAAAGGTGCTACTACTGAGCCTAAAACTCCGACTTGTTTGGATGGGCGTATGTATATGGATTTTACAAATCCGGACTCGTACGACAATAATTTTAAGGACTTGATACACGATTTGTACGGCGTCAAGCGTGTACCTAAGCCTGCGCTTGGCCCGAGTCCTTTTCTAGAAAAACCAAAGCCGAGGCCAGAACTTTACACAAGCACTGCCGCTTTTTTCAGTGAGCGATTTGGTAAAGCATTTCCGGGTGTAAGAGGCATACAGTGGTTCGATGTGCCAAAGCTGGCTGTAGATCGATTGTGTTTGTTATTGAAAGAGCCATTGGTTTTTTCAAATGTCTCCCCAGTTTGGTGGTGGCGTAATGGTGATTTACAAATTTCATCCATCAAAAGAGAAGGTGAAGACTTTCTTTTAATGGATGGGCAAGAACTTTGGGTGAAGCGCATTGCGGCTGTTGATCCTGGCGCCTATTGGCAGCAGTTCGTGTATGTTGAGGTTTTGCCGATGCCTGCTACAGGTGTCTATCCAGACATGGATGTCGAGAGGCACATCGAATCCAGAGGCTATGCCTCTGAAGAGTTTGGCTTGTTTAAGGGGCGCTTCATATCAAGAGAGGAATATGATGATGGAGCTGCAGTCATAGATGGTAATGTGGAGTCGCTCGACGGAAATGCGGAGCTTAGAGCCCGTTACCTATCTCCTTACAATTTTATAATCGCGCCAGTAGGGTCATGCATCAACAATCAAGAGTTTGACAGCGTTAGGCAGGAGATGATGGATGGAATGCTCAAGGGTACTACGAGTATTGAAGATCTCGCCAAACTCGTTCGAAGGCTTCCGAAAAATAGAGACTCGGCCTAGACAAAGCTATCAAAGGTTTTAGGTTTTAGGTTTCACGATTCCATGGTGCGCTCGATGTTTTTTGGTTGCCTCAAAAGGTGGGAAACTCATCACCTGGATCGCGTCGCAATTCCTTTAAGCTTTCCTCTTCGAATAAACGCGCCACGTTTTCGCTAATAACGATTTCGTGGCGCGGATAACGCAAGAACTCGATCAGCTCGTGGTCGGGCATCAAGTCCATCTTCATGATGGCGATCTGCAGGACTTCGCTGATGATCGGCACTTTGCTGCGTAGCCGAATACGCTCCATGGCCTGCTCGATACCCGGCCTCACCTTGTGCCGCAATTCCTTCTCGGCGACCGACAGGCGCTTCTGCGCAGCCTTCGCCGATCTTTCCTGAACAGTCTTGGCCATGGCCTACCTCTTCTATTCCGCTGGCCGGCAGTGCGAGCCAGGTTTGACGTTTGCGTTGCTGGATGCTGGCTATGCGGCGCATGTAGTGCTACCACGCCGCGCTTTGGGATAGTCGATGCCGTGGGCGGTGATGATCCGCTCGAAGGCCTTGTTGCCAATCGCCAACTTTCCGCAGCATTGGCGACGAGTGATCCCCAGTTCCAGGAATGCACGGATCCGCTCGGCGTATTTCGCGTCGCGGGCTTCGTCGGCTTCCCGCCGCACAAGATTCTGACAACGCTTTCTGCCTTGTCACTGAACTCGCCCTGGATCTCGTCCATGGCGTGCTGCAGTGCCTCTTTCAGCCCCTCGTCGTCGGTGTCAGCCATTGCTTGAAGTTCGGCTAGCTTGCCGGTGAGTGTGTAGAGCTGGGTCATGCTGTAGCCTCCTTGTCGGCGTCGGTGATTCTTTTCCATTCCAGCGAGACACGTTCGGCGCCCTTGGTGTCCTTGCGTAGGGTGAGTTTGCGCACGGCAACGTCATGGATCTTTTTCAGCTCTTGTGGAGACTGGGCGCCGGCCATCGTGTCGATAATCGACTTGATATAGTCGAGACGCTCTTGTTTCTGCCGTGCCTCTTCCGCGATTTTGTCTTCAGCCTGGTCCAGCTTCTCTTCGTCTTTGAGTTGGTTAACGTATTCGTCGTCGTCGAACATTCCCAGGAACACGTCGGCGCTGAAACCGAGCATTGACAGGGATTTCTTTATTGCGTCGGTAAGCGATTTTTTCGGCGCCTCACCGTCGGTAGTGGTGCCGTACTTCGACTTGTAGAGGTACTTGGTGCACCCGTACTGCTCGATCTGGCCGCGCTTGCCATCCAGCTCAAACCAGAAGTTGATTTTAATGGTGTGGTTAAGCTCAAGCCCTAGGGATGCGCGCTTGTCGCCCTCACCAACAAACATTTCCGCGCCCGGGTCGAATCGCTCTTCCATCACCGACCATCCAAACCCGATTCCAACAGGCCCGAAAATCTCGGTCGCCTTCATGATCATCGCCGTACCGTTCAGGCTGGTGATCTTCTGGCCGCCAACCTCGGCAGCTTTGGTGTAGCGGGTATCGGTGGTGCTGACCTTTTCCCAGATCTGCATGTTCGTCGACATGGGGATTCCTTGCCGCGATGCTCGCAGCGATGAAAGGGGTAGGGGAAATAAGAGTTGATAAACGTTCTTATTCGTATTTAAGATACGTAATAACGTATCAACTCAATGCAAGGAGCCTCACCTATGAAAGTGCTGTCCTCACTCAAAGAAGCTAAAAGCCGTCATCGCGACTGCCAGATCGTGAAGCGCCGGGGCCGGATCTACGTGATCTGCAAATCCAATCCGAAATTCAAAGCGCGGCAGGGCAGTGCGAAGAACAAGAACAAAGGCAAAGGATGATCAGCTCTGCCGCTCAACTCGGTAGCGCAGGACCTGGAGCACTCGACCGCCGTAGCCAGGTTCTGCGTACTGCTCAACCGGTGCACCGAAGAATCCACGGCGCTCGGCCAACCTGTACGCCTCGCGTAGATTGTGAGCGCTGATATCCTCAAGCTGCTCGTCGATCAGTGATTGGACTGGTGCAGTAGTCATGGCCTTCTCCTTGTATATGCGCCGCTGATTCTGATGTGCCCGCGAATGGTTTTTTCGACGAGTGACGTGTCTAGATCAATGGTTCTAAGGGCATTAGGGGTTGTCACCTCAGAATTTGGTGTTTACTCTGAAAATGTTCGAATTGTTACGAATAATTTCGGAAGCGCCTGTTTGTGAGGCGCGATACTTCAGGACGAGGAACGAAAAATGTTTTCACACGAAGGTCCCGCAATAGAGCTGATGGTGTTGGTTTTTTGTCTGGCTGGGCTGCTTCTGGTTGCTTGGTTAATTCACCATCTGTACGAGCGTAAAAACGGGAAAGGCGTTAAAAAACAACAAAATCGTAACGCAGGTCGTTCAACTTAGGATCGTTGCAGTTCTATCCATTTGAGCCAGCCGCTTCCGGCTGGCTTTCAGTAACCACGCGCTGTAGTGGTGAAATTCATCCGCTGTGAAGGTGCCGCTGGTGAAGTGACACACTATTAGTTTTTCAACCAGTGCCTCTGCAAAAACTGTGGAGTCGGGATGATCCAAGGCGAGCAGGGCGGTCGAAACTTCGACGTGCGGGCTCATAGCTCGTCATCCACGTCGTCTTCGGCTTCCTCACGCTCTGCTGCTAAGGCATCGGCGGCGTAAGGCCTTAGCAGGTCCATGGCGAACCCTTCGACTGTCTCGACTGGGCGCTCATTGCTAAGCAAGTCAGACGCATGATTGCGTGCCTCGCCCTGGCTGCCCAGGATCGCCGATAGAAAGAGGCGGGCAAACGAGTCTCGCTCATCCAGACCATCAATCTGGCGCTGATTCAGGATGCCTTGCAGGTAGGTGCAGAATCTGTCGAACGTCACCACCTGTGGCTGGCCGTGGCGGCGCTTCCACTTGATATCCATCCCGCGCACCAGTCGTTCCGCTGAGTGGTCCAGCCACTCCTGCTCCTGGCTCACCTCGCTGACCTCTGGAGGCAACTGAGCGTCGTAACGCTCCTGGCATATCTTCAATGCTGCGTTCATGTTCGCCTCCAGGTTGGCGGATATAGATCCAACAAAATTCGGCTGCACTCTTTCGCTCCGCTGACTGCCGTTGGGCGCGGAGGGGAGTGCATGCGAGTGTTGTCTGGGTAATGCAGAGGGGATGCTGCGAGGAGGTGCCAACGGCCGGCGATCAAGCCAGGCCGTCAGCAAAATGGACCTTTACTCTACTGAGCAGATCCAGCGGTGATTTTGCCGATACGGGGCACGGATGAAGTGGACATCAGAAACTAGTTTCAGACCGCGCTCCCGGAGTGCCTCTGTCAGTTGTACGAGTGTCTCTGCTTGGATAGTCATTGCTGTTACCTCGTCAGATTTACTACGTTCATAATTCTTGACCGGAGGGACAACGGGCTAATTCAAATTTTCTACAGCGCTGATTGATGCATCCGCATCGGGGTGTGAACTGCATGACGTTTGTCTGCCTTCGCTCTCGCGCTGGCTGGCGGTACTCAGTTCACACTCCGATGCAGCCTGGCTTCTCAGGTACGGACCTCCAGCCAGGTGACCGGGCAGTTAACGACAGGCTGTCGTGCCGCTGGTTGTTCAGACGGCACGTTCCAGTTCGCAGCATTGTTCGTAAGGGGTGTCGCTAAAGAGCGGCGCAGCTTTCGCTGCTGGCCGGCGTTCTTCGTAGCTGGCTTGGGTTGAATTTAAGCAAGCTGAAATCAATGTGTCAAGCATGCTTAATTAAATAATTCAGATTGCTGAAATTCACAGGCGATAAAAAGCCCGCTCATCGGCGGGCTCTTTTATGAGTCGCAGTACTCGCGCCAGCCGATCCGGACGGCTCCGCCTTCCAGGTGCTCGACCCTTATGCCGGCGGTGTCGCCGATATCCTGGATGACCTGGCGCCACGCTTCAGGGCTTTCGTCGTCGCGCCTGGATACCTCCACCAACTGAATCCTCTGGACCCGGGGAGAAGCGATCAAGCCTTGCAGGCGGCGGCCAACAAGCTCGTAGGAGTTTCGTGGTTTTGATGCGGAGTAGGGTGCCTGGTTCATGCCTCGCTCCTTGCGAATACTGTATGCATACACAGTATTAGCGCTGACATATCTTGGCAAGAGGGTGGCAAGAAGTTTCATGCACAAATGCATATTTTAAGGTGAGTGCATTCCGTTAGGTATGAAAAAGCCCGCGTTGGCGGGCTTTAAGCGAATAGGTGAGCGGCGGCTACCCCGCCAAGTCCAAGTCTCCACGATGAGCGATATGTACCTTGTTGCCATCTGGATCACGTAGGTACGCACCGTAGTAGCCGTCACCATAGTGGGGACGTTGGCCAGGTTCACCTTCATCAGATCCGCCCGCAAGAAGCCCAGCTGCATAGGCGCTGTCTACCGCATTTTGAGATGGTGCGGTGAAAGCCACCATGCTGCCATTCCCTGCTCCGGCTTCATTGCGGTCATAGGGGCTGTACACATAAAAACGAGGGAGAACGCTTTCTGGGTTAATCCAGCATGCCGAAGGTGGACCGCCATCAGGCGTTACAGGCCTGCGGCAAAGCCCTAGGGGGATTAGCACTGCGTCATAGAAGGTCGAGGCCTTATCAAGATCGTTTGTCCCAACGGTTACGTGACTGAACATCCTGTATTCCTACTTACGAAGGCGAGGCGTTATCGTGTCATTTTGACGGTGGGCGTGTATAGCGGTCGTCGGGTAAGTCGGGGAGGGCGAGTGTCGGCCCTACAAATCGCAGACAAAGAAAAGCCCGCGATGGGGAGTAGCGGGCTTAAAGGGATGATCGCTAGGAGCTGGGGTAACCATAAGCGCCCGACTGTGAAAGGGATGTGAAAGGTCGCGCTCAGTAGGACGTCGCGATCGATTTGGCGAGTTGCATATCAGACATGTGGGGCGACTTATAGCTTAATCGGTAGTGTCGTGATGCTTGCTCAAACTGGGCACCGCGAATCTCTCCATCAGAACCAATGAACGCCAGAGCGTCGGTCTTGGCTGACTTGAAAACCTTTGGCGGCTCGGTCGTTAGGGATGTGGTCGCACCAATCAAAATGGTCGGTGCGGAGATTGTGAGAAATAACGCGGCAGCGATGGGGTTGGCGCCATCACCTGATACGGCCTGCGTGCTGACCGATGCCAGTAGGGCGATCGCCAGGGTCTTCCATGAGTCCATGCTTCGTTGCGTCCGTTGCGTTCAGAGGGCGCCACCATAGCAGAGCAGGACGCTAGCCAGATACAAGAAGCCCGGCGCTGGGCCGGGCTCGATGATGGCTGCTTATGCCGCTACCGCCAGGGTATCGGCTCTCACAAGCACCAGGATATTCACAAGGCGGCCTTCAGGAGGACTTTGCATTCGGCGTCGTATTTTTCACGCAGCTTGGCAGTGCTAGCTGGCGTCATCGGCCCTGGTGTCTCTTTGTGCAATTCCACCATTTTTTGCGCAACTTCTTCCTGGGCCTGCGGGGTGTAGCCAGCGTGCACCAATAGTACATAGGAGGCTCTTGAGGACTGACTGCGGCTTATGTCTGGCTGGTCACCAGCTACTGAAAGCACTTCGTAGTAAGCCGCGCAGTGGATGTCTCTTTCTTTTTTGGTGTCGGCTTGGGCTGTTAAGGAAGTGCAGGTGAAGATGGCGCACAAGGCCATTGGCGTCGAGGATAGGCGCATGAAAAACGAGTCCATTCGAGAGGGGAGCAGATTTTATCAGCTCAAGGTGGAGAAACAAGAAGCACGGCGCTGGGCCGGGCTTCTGCATCTAAAACTTGATCAGGCTGCCTGTAGCGCTGCGTAGAGCTTCTCGCTATTTCCCTCGAAGACCACGATCGATGCGGTTTCGGCTAAGGCAACCATGGCTTGCTGAGTGGACTCATCTTCGCCGCGCTCCAGAATAACGGTGCGCTTGGTATTGTCGCCCGAATTTTTCAGATCGCCCATCTTGCCGACGGCCCCATAGATACTCGCCCAGTTCGGTTTTCCAGCAGATCCCGCGGAGATAGTTTGGATGACCATCTGATTGGCGGTTCCTGGGTTTAGCACGAAAGGAAAGGAAAGTTGATGTCCGCTAGCCCCAGCCAAAATAAAATCTCGTCGTAAGCGGTCTTTATAAATGCGCGTCAAGATGGATCCGACCTTCCGCTGGAATTTGGGCGTTTTAATTACGAGCAAATCGCTGCAGGCGTCGCCGATTCTGGAGGCGGCCTCAATGAATCTAGCTATCTGAAAACCTGCCTCGCCCTCAGGGCAGACAGTGTGAAGCTCGCCATTATCAGATAAGGACATTCCGCTCAGCTTGGCGATATCTCCGAATTTCTTGGAGCGCCTCTGATCTGGGGCTATGCCATGAGTCATGGCAGTGAACAAAATGTCGGAATTATCACTTATACGAACTAGTCCGCGCCCAATATCCTGAACGAACGCGCCTATAGCCATGCCGTCGAAGGATAGCTTGAGAGGGGATTGGATGTAGGCCAGTCCATCGTTGATATGACGGCAACGAAAGCCCAGCTGCCTGCTGATGTCTGCACAGTTCATAGTAAGTCCATTTGCCCGCTTTCTGATTGCGGCTGTCGCGGCGGCAACGTAAAGGGCGGCGCACCTGAAATATTGGCACGCTCCAGGAAGATACGCCATAACGCCTGAATGTCGGTCCGATCAATGGGCTCTGCGTATCCCGAAGATCCTTCAGGGACTGGCAGGTGCACATGAGGATGGTCCGCATTTTTCCCATAATGCGGCATGCCCTTTCCGACGGTGTTGACGTGTTCGCTTGGACCATTTTCATCAAGGGCCAGCAGCCTGGCGCCACCAGCAACAAAGGTCATTGATACCTTGTCCGGCACTCCGTCAAAGTCACTGTACTTGTGGAAAATATCTAGGAAGTAGCCCTCCTGGACGACATCTTTTATCGATATGGGGATGCGACACTTGTGGGACGCCGGAAACCCTTTCCCGCCTTGGGCCTTCCAGATGATGTTCTTGGCTCCAGCCCAGGATTTTGGGACAGAAATTGCCGCCATGGCATCTGTGTATGGAATCTTGCCGGCTTGCGCCATTCCCTGCTCCTATAATTCACGAGCCTCAAATGAGCGCGCTTCCTTTTTTGGCCCAACTGAAAACACTATGTCACTCAACTGAGTGCACGAAGCCTAACTAGGCGTCGATCGCACAACCCTTCCCGCCTTCACCTCATCCGCCCACGCTATAGAAGTGGTTTAGCGCTATCAGCTCAACCACCGCCACGATGGTGCAGAGTACAACGAAGCCAGGGCTGAAGACTCGCTTGCGACCTGATGAGCCCCAACAACTAGGACCCGCGTCGGAAATGAAAGGAAGCACCATGAGCAACGCCAACCAGGTCCATACCCAAAACTTGCTCCAGAAGCTTTGCTCTCGCCATGCAGTCATCTGGTCTGGCTCGAAGCCCGGCTTATCAGGCCAGCCTTCACCTCATCCGCGTAACCCACCAGCCTGTCAGCTTCCTCATAAAGCGTACCTACTAACCCCACCAGGGCTATGGCGTCTGTATCGCTGAGTTTTTCTGCGAGCTTACCCAGGTCGACACAGGACTCCTCAAGGTTCGAGGCGATCGCCTTGAGGTCGCGGCGCAGTTGCTGGTTTGGCTTCGTGAGGGACATAGGGCCTCCTGAAAAGCATCAGTAAAACTTCTGCAGCGCCTGAACAACCACGCCTACGATCCGACAGTTCTCGTCGACTGCCTCGATCGGGTAGCTCGGGTTCAGCGGCTTCAGGAACAGCCGGCCGCCGTCGCTCACCAGCTTCTTGAATGTGGCCTCATTGCTGTCCGGCAGCTTGGCCACCACCAGCTTACCTGGTGCGACTTCAGCCTCAGTGTCCACCAGGATCAGCGTGCCTTCGGTGATGCTCTGGCCGGCGGGCGCAGTCATCGAGTCGCCTTTGACTGTCAGCCAGAACGCCGGTCCTTTGGAGTCGTACTCCGAAAATTCATAGGTGTCCGAGATTCCAGCTGGGTAGGGTTCCACTGCTTCCGCCCAGGCGCCGGCGGCTACCCAGCTCACAACCGGGTAGCGGAATGATTTGGTGGGCTGGACGGCAGGGGAGACGTTCGACTCTGAAACCTCGCGCTCTTCACCCTCACCGATAGCAAGCCACTCGGCCCGGAAGCCAGTCGCTTTCGCCAGCGCGTAAAGGTTCTCCGGTCTGAGGCTTTTGCTCTCACCAGTAATCCATTGAGTAACGGCAGAATTTGCAACGCCGCAAAGCGATGCAATTTCTCCTTTCTTTTTACCGCTGACCTGTATGGCGCGGGCGATGCGTTCGTGTCTTTCCATGGACTCAATATTAAGTTAACTGAATTTAAGCATGCAGTAGGCAGAAAACACCGTTGATGCCATAACTTAAGCATGCTTAAATTGCGACAGGCTCGGACGAGGATGCGCAATGAACACGCATGAAGTCGCCGAATTCTTCGGCAGCAAGACAAAGCTGGCGCTAGCCCTGGGTATCCGCCCAAGCGCAGTGACCATGTGGGGCGAAACAATCCCTGAATCCAGGCAATACCAGATTCAGGTTCTCTCCAAGGGCAGGTTCAAGGCAGCAAAGAAGGCTCAGGCCGCCTGACATCCGTGTCCGCCGATCCATTGAGCAAATGATCGCTTCTGCATCGGCAGGGCGCCACGGAAACAAATTTGAGGTTTTACGAATGGAAGACTTTTTGGATGCATGTCAGGCCGCAGTGAAGGGCAACGAGCCCAAGACCCTGGCTGCAAAGATGGGTATTCCGCATGTTGGCCTGCTTCAGCGCGCCAACCCTGACAACGAGGCTCATCACCTGACCGTGGAGCATCTGTTCGGGATCCTGCTGCACACCGGCGACATGCGCCCGTTGATTGTCCTGGCCAATGAGTTCGGCTTTGACTTGGTATCGAAGTCGGCGCCGGAGCCGCAAGCGCTCACCAAGTCGCTGATCAACGTAGGAAAGGAAGTTGCCGACCTGACGATCGCGGTGCACGAAGCTCTGGACGACAACCACGTCAGCTCTTTCGAAAAGAGCCTAATCCGCCAAGAGATCAATCACGTTCGGCAGAGCCTGGACGTGATGGATGCGTCGGTGAAGGCAGCCTGAAGTTCAGACACAAAAAAGCCGACGTACGAGGTCGGCTTCTTCAACAGCTTTAAGCGAGAGAAATCATGCCAAACATTGTTGCGTTACACAACCCTCGGGGATTCACCCGTATGGACAACAGCCTTATGGAGGCGTTGGCTACAGTTGACCTGCCGGCGCGTGAGCTGCGCGTGCTCATGGCCATTGCACGCCAGACCATCGGCTATCAACTGGAAACTAAACGCCTGACTGCCGACGACATCGGCAAGCAGACCAACTTACGCCGCGACGTCACGTCGAAGGCGATCAGCCACCTCCTTGAGCGTCGGATCATTTTTCGCGTAGGTGGGAGCCGTGGCGATATCGGAATCTCTCCGGTCCGCGAGTGGTCGTTCTTCGAAGAAAAACAACCGAGTCTCACTGAGACCAAAACGTCTCACTCAGATAATATCGTCTCACTGAGACCACCTGCGAGTGAGACCAAAACTGCTCACTCCCTTCTTTATACAAAGAAAGAACCCCTATTAACTCTTTCTTCGAAAGAGATTAATCCGCCCCAGCCAAAATCCGAACCGGCGAAGCCTGATCGCAAGGCTCCATTCGGCATGGTGCAGTTGCTGGCCGACAACCCGCACAGCATCCCTGAGCAATTGCTGGCCGACTGGCTCACCCAGCGAAAGGCCAAGCGCGCTGCCGTGACCGCAACTGTCTGGTCAACCGTGAACTCCGAGCTGGCCAAGTGCGCCGAAGCCGGGATCACCGCCGACGACGCAATCACCGAGGCGCTGAATTCCGGCTGGCAGGGTTTCAAGGCCTCCTGGGTGATCAAGCGATTGGCTGAGTCCGCACCACCACAGGCGCCACAATCTCGCCACACCGGGTTTGCAGAGCGCAACTACACCGATGGACTGATCCAGCGTGAGGACGGTTCCTATGCGATCTGAGTCCGCTGAGCAACCCGCTCCTGAGCTACCGCCAGGAACACGCATCCAGCCAGGCGACTGTGAGATTCACGGTGCTTTCGAGCAAAAGGTATTCCCTGTGCTGGGCAAGGAGCTGAAGAGCGCCTGCCCTGAGTGCAGCCGGCTCGCGCGCGAGAAGACCGAGGCCGCCGAGTTGGCGAACAAGGCAATGGAGCTGCGTATGGCCATGGAGCGCAAGCTCGGCGCCGCATTGATCCCCAAGCGCTTCGCCTCGAAAACCCTGGACGGCTACATCGCCACCACAGCTGAACAGCGCAAGGCTTTGAATACCTGCCGCCGATATGCCGCGGAGTTCAAGCAGATCGCCGAGGCCGGTCGATGCTTGTTGCTGCTGGGCAAGCCTGGTACCGGCAAGACGCATCTGTCGGTCGCGATCGCCAACGAGATCATGGCCAGGTCCAGCGCCACGGCTGTGTACCGCACCATTGGTTCTGTGCTGCAGGCGATCCGTGCCACCTACGACCGCACCAGCGACCAGAGCGAAAGCCAGATCCTCTCGAGCCTGATCAGCCCCACGCTGCTGGTGCTGGACGAAATCGGCGTCAGCAAGGAGAAGCCCAGCGACTTCGAGCTGACCACCCTGTTCGCAATCATCAACGGTCGGTACGAGCAGATGCGCCCCACGGTAATCGTTTCCAACCTCGAGGCCAGCCAGTTGCCCACCGCCATGGGTGACCGATGCATTGACCGGCTTCGGGAGGGTGGGGTGATCGTGGTCCCGTTCGATTGGGAATCTCAGCGCGGCAAGGAGGGCTTCTGATGTCCGACAAAATCTCAGTCAACTGCCAGGCCAAGCTCTCCGAGGTCATCACCAAAATCAGCGCCATGTACAAAGACAAGAAGTTTGTCGTGGTGACCCTGCGCGCGGGTAAGGACCGAACGCTTGACCAAAACCGGCTGTGGTTTGGGATGTACAAGCGCATCGCAGAAATGACTCAGATCGGCGAACCAGGCGAAGGCGCGCAAGTCGCTGGCCGATATCGGCCGCAAGGAGCTGCGCGCCGCGAAGGTGAAGATCAAGACGCGCGCCCAACACATGAAAGAGGCGCAGGCCGCCTTCAATGCCTGGATTCGCGAGCGGGATATCGGCCTGCCGTGCGTAAGTTGCGGCCGGCACCACAACGGCCAATGGCACGCCGGGCACTACCTCACTGTCGGTGGCAACCCAGAGCTTCGCTTCGAGCCGCTGAACGTGTGGCGCCAGTGCGCGCCGTGCAACAACCACAAGTCGGGCGACATTGTGAATTACCGGCTGGAGCTGGTGAGGCGAATCGGCGTCGAAAAAGTGGATTGGCTGGAAGGGCCTCATGAGCCCCGGCGCCACACCATTGAGCAGTTGCAAGCCATCAAGGCCGACTACCGAGCCAAAACCCGTGAACTGAAGAGGGCTGCAGCATGACCTATCGCAACGTTGTTTCAGCAGTAGTTCGAGCCCTCGCGGCCGAGACCATCAGTTCCGCCGGCGGCTGCGACTTTGAGCCTAAGGTGCAGTGCGCCAAGCAGAAGGGGGAGATCGTCGGCAAGGAGGCGGCGTTTCTTCAGGACTGCTGGGTGTTCGGTCGGCTGCACAAGGCGCTCACCCCGGCGCACTGGCGGGCACTTGTGGCAAAGTACTCGACGCACCAGGAGCGCAAGCATGGCGCCATCCTGGAATTGCTGAACTCGGTGAAGACACCGGCGCCGAAGCGCTTCCGGGAATGCGCGGTGCTGACCTGGGCCATTCCACAAGTTGCCGGTGCCGAGGGCAAGCGCTCCGCCGCGGTGCTGCCGGCCGCCTGGTACGACATTACGAATTGGGATAACGACGGCAAGCCAGAGTCAACTCGGTATCGTTGGCGTTCATCCATACGAAATTCTTTGGATGGCCAGGTGAATGAGGCGCTGATGGTCGCTCAAGAGATCCTTGACGCCGAGGGGCTAATGGAGAACCTCATGGCATCATAATTTGCTTCGACAATGAACTGGACAAATGACCTGTACGACGTCAGCTTTGAGATGGGCAGGAGGTGGTTACAGGCTTCCCGCCGACAGGTTTTGATGGACTACAAGGACTCGGTGCCTGGCGTTCTAGTCCTATCCCGCGCTGAAACCACCTTGTGCCAGCCATTTTTCTAATGGTTCCGCTTTCAGGGGTTTTGCTATCAGGTATCCCTGAGCCTCTGAACACCCCCAGAGCGTGATTAGGTCCAGAATGCTTTGGGTTTCGACGCCCTCTGCTACGACTCTATAGCCTAATCCTCTAGCAAGCTCGATGAGTGTCTTAACTAGCCGTTTATCTTTTTCGTTCGTGTTGAGGTTTCTGATTAGTGACTGGTCTAATTTAACGGTACTCACAGGCAGTTGTCTTAGATATGTCCAGTTGCTGTAGCCTGTGCCGAAGTCGTCCACGGAAACTTCAATGCCTAACGCGCGGGCGCGGTCAAGCTGCTCAATAACTGTCTTCGGGTCTGACATGAGCATGCTTTCCGTGAATTCAAGTTCTAGATTTTTCGGCAGAATGGTGCCGTTTTTTATATATTCTGTAATTTTATTTAAGAACTTAGAGTTATCAAGATCACTGGCAGTGACATTCATGGAGATTCGTAATTCAATACCTTTGCTAAACCACTCCTTAGCTTGGTTAACTACAGCGTCAAGTACCCACAGGGTAATTGAATGTATCAGCGCAGTTTTCTCTGCTAGTGGGATAAACTCTGCGGGGCTGATAGGTCCGAGCGTAGGATGATTCCATCGGATCAATGCTTCAACATTTTCACATGCTAGACTAGGTAATGTGACTTTCGGATGGAAAACCAAGCTCAGTTGATCTTCAGACCGAACTGCATCAGACAGGGAACTCAATAGGGCAAACGCTCGCTGCTGAGCTGCGTCTAACTCAGGTTGATACATCGCCCAGCCCAAGTTTCGAACCCTGGCGTCATCAGCTGCCCCTACCACTAACCGTAACCAGTCCCTCTCTTTTGCATCGGCGATTTTCAATACTCCAATACCTGTCTGCATGAGAATTGGGATTCCTTGACAATCCACCGGTTCGTCGAAATTTGAAAGAATTTCAAGGCAGAGACCTTCCACCGGCTGGCCACTTTCTAAGAGAAACCCAAAACGCGTTGGACTGATTTTGTACAAGAGAGAGTTCTTAGGTAATAAAGACTGAAGTCTACCCTTAACGCTGAGCATTAAATTTTGAGAAAAGCTGTAGCCGAGTGCTTTTACTACGTCATTCAAAAATTTTGGAGATATAACGTCTACGGCAAAGAGATCGTGCTGAATACCACTAGAGCTTGCGAGTCGAATATCTTCTTCCAGTCTGAGTCGGTTGAAAAGGCCGGTAGGCTGATCAATAAAATTACGGGAACGTAAACCCATAATCCGCAAGACAACGAGTTGAGCGAAATAAACGAGCATTGCTGCATCTCGTTTGCTCATTGGTTCTCGAGGTGAAGTATCTATTATGCATAGGCTACCCAGAGAGAAACCATCACTTGTGAGAAGTGGCGCGCTAGCGTAATAGCGAATGAAGGGCGCGCCGGTGACCATGGGGTTATCTTTGAAGCGCTCATCGTCCTTCGCGTCCAAAACCTCTAAAGGCTTTCTGTCGTGTAGCGAGTGAGCGCAGAACGAAACGTCCCGTGGTGTAGTGTATTCTTCGATTCCAATCCGAGCCCTGAACCATTGACGGTGCTTATCGACGATAGAAATTAGCGCGATGGGGGCACTGAAGTATTCTGAAGCCATCAAAATCATTTTTTCGAAGACTTCATCGTCTTGTTCATTTTGCGGGCAGAGAGCCTCAACGCGTTTTAAGCGTTGTGCTTCGTACTCAGGAAAATGGGCGTTAACGTCCATGATCAACCTCTTGCATCACGACCATATGGCTAAACGGTATCATATCCCCCTGCAGGCCTACGACTCCATTTACCTATCGCTCCAATAGGTTAGACCCGGTCACACGTATGGCGCATGCCTCGGATACGACTGTTTTGCCGTTCGAAAGAATTTGGCAGAAATTTGGAGAACTCAGGAAAGTACAATCGGCGGAGCTACAAGAAAAAACTGATACCCAAAAAAATGTTGCACTGAGTGAGAAAATGAGAGACTATTTGTTCATCCTATCGATCTTGCGCGTGAGGGACTCACACTTGAAAGCCCCGCTTATATGTCGGGCTTTTTATTGCGCTCAGTTTGTGCAAGGTCGAAAATAGAGCTTCCGACTATAAACTGGGAGAGCGTCATGGTTTTGCGTGGCATGGCACAGATGCATGTCGACGACTTGGCGGAACGGTTCAAGAAGTTGGTTGTAGGGCAGGCTGACAACGCGGATATTCAGTTTGCGTGGGTTGTTTTTTATCAGGGCAGAATGTTCGGAGCTTATTCAACGGCCGAGCTTGCACTGAAGAAAATAACGGACATTGAGCACTGCATAAGCATCGACGAGGCCCCAGTCCCTCAAACTTCAAGCGACTAAAGTTTTTATGAAGCCCCGCCTAGAGCGGGGTTTTTTATTGCCCATGGAAGGGCGATTCAGCAAAAGGAATTTGCAGATGTTGAAAGAAATCAGATGCGGTAACTGCAACCGACTTCTCGCCCGTACGGGTGGGTTTACAGAGCTCCAGATCAAATGTTCCCGATGCGGGACGTTGAATCATGTGAAGGCCACGAGCCTCGAGCAATCGCCTTTGAGCGACATGAATGCGGAATCCTCCGCGAACAATCAGTCGACTCAATAGGTGAAAACATGGAACCAGTACAAATCGGCAGCCGTTTCAAATCTGTTGCAACCAGCTACGCCGAGGCAATTTTCACTCCGGCACAGAACGTGAATGGCGCTGTAGTTCGGACAGCTACGATGATAAGCCCCGTCGGGAACGGATTTATTAGTACCGGCACGACCATTCCGGAAGGACGCTGGGTGACCAACGTGCCCGTTATCTTGTCCGCCGTTAGCGGTTCTTCCACTCTTCCATTCTCTGTGACCATTCCTGCGGGTCAGGGCCTGTGGGTCGCAATGACACAGAATGGTGGCGGTACGGCCTACGTGACCTACGACCTTCTGCCTTAAGGCGCGGTGGGCTGCTTATGCAGCCGTTTGCTTTTCTCCTGTCCACTACTGACAGGCCAAGGCCCCGGCATTTGCCGGGGCCTTCTTTTTTTCGGCTCCACCACACCCATTGCTCTGAGCTGGGAGTGCTGCTGGGGCTGACCTATTCAAACATGCCCCACGGAGTCGAGCGCATGGAGTATCTACAGCGCCTGCTCGACAAGATCGACAGGTTCGAATTACTGATTGCGGGCCTCGTTGGGGCGGTGATCGCGAGCTGGTGGCACAAGGACGACTTGAACGACTGGCGTGCCTGGATGATCTTCCTCATCACCGGCATGGCCTGCTCGATCTACCTGACGAGCATGGTCAGTACTTACCTGGGCGTGACCGAGCCGAAGATCGTCGCCGGCATCGGCTTCCTGCTGGGTGCCTTCGGCGGCTCGCTCCTGGCGGCCATCAATCGAGCCATTAAATCCGCTGACCTCTGGGCGCTCATTCGCCAGCGGTTCGGGGGAGGCAACCCATGAATCTTGAACTGATCAACTCCATCGCCTGCGGTCTTATCGCGCTGTGGGCAGCCTGGTGCGTACTGAGCGGGAAGGTGAGGGACGGCATCCTTGGGAAGCTGATCTACACCACGATCGCCATTACCGGTTTCGTCGTGTCGGTGCGCAGCCAGAACATCTTCTTCGGTCCGACTACGGCTGGCCTGACGCTGCATGTCGCCCTGGCACTTGCCGGTGCCCGCCACATCTTCATGGTCACTTACTGGCAGCCGGTGAAAGCCTGGTTGTGCCGCATGCTGCACTGCGAGAACTGCGCTCAGGAGACTAGCGAGACCCTGCGGAGAAAGCTGTAGACCTGTTCTCGAAAAGAACTATCTCCTCTGGTAGCGTACCGATTGTGAGCGTACGCACCTATCAGCGTGAGTGGGGGATTGAATTTGAGGCCTTCCAGCGCACTGATGGCTGGTGGGAGAGTGCGGAGAACGCGAGCCTGTACGAGCAGCACTACGACGCAGCGGGCTTTGTTCGCGTCGACCGGCCGCAGCGCGGTGATCTGATCGTCATGCACGTCGGGCGGACGGCTCACCCGAACCATGCCGGGATCTACCTAGGCACTGATCCGGCTCTACCAGGGGGAGACTCGGGCGCCTTCGGACCTGGGCCATTTCTTCTGCACCACCTGTACGGCAGGCCGTCCGAGATCATAGTTTTCGGCGGCCCCTGGCATGACAGAACGCGCCTGATCCTCAGGCATAAAGAAGCAAAACAACCATGACGCGGCCGGGCCGCTGGAGCAGGGCATGCAAACCTCGCAACGCTACATGCTGACTATTTACGACCTTTTCACCATTACCGATGCTGGTATCTGCGGCGCGGAAGCCGAAGTCGCCATTCTGGATAGTGGTGTCGAGATTGATCGCATGAAATTCTCCGGCAAGTGCCAGAGCAAAGGTGGCTACAGCCGCAGCTACCAAGGCAAGCCAGGGCTCAAAGCGGCGCTTTTATCAGGGCCTGGAAGAATTGATTTTGGTTTGGCACAGGCGGTCGCTATCTAGGCTCGTCGCCACCACCCATAAAGTCATCAGTTCCGAGCCTGTGCGACCCATATTTCACAGTGTGACCATCACCTAAGCGATCAGCCTCGATCTCTGCGACATGCTTGTCGGCGTAGATGTCAATAAAGCTCCATGGATCATTACGGCCCACTGCCCATCCCAGTACCCACCCAGGCATGTCTGGGTCTGCAGGTAGATTCTTTGCGAGGCTTCTGATTGACATGCCCTATCCCTGGCTGCTGTATATGAAGGCGCAAAGCTACTACGGCTGAATCCAATCCCGTTACTGGGTTTGCGTCCAGGCTGGATGGGTGGACAGGAACATACATTCCAGAGAAGCGTCGCACGCATCGCATACGCTACGAGAGTGACGAACGGGATCTGCGGAAGAACAGGGACGTACCCTTCAGTTTGGTTTAATATCCTTCACACTTTGGAGTAGAAAATTTGGCGGTCGGAGATGATTACGGGTTTTGCAGTCCGCGGATTCAAATCGTTGGCTCACTTTAAAATTGGTGGCCTTACGGAGTTCACCTGTCTCGTCGGTCTCAACGGCGCGGGTAAGAGCAGTGTTCTTCAGTTTCTAGATTTTGCAGCTCACCTTATGAGGGGGGATGTTAATCACTGGCTCATAAAAAGAGGTTGGAATGTTTCAGAGCTCCACTCAAAACTTCGAACAAAGTCCAATATTGTATTTGCTATACAAGTTAGTGTGGCTAGCGGGGAAAGCTATATCTGGGGGGCTAGCTTTAATAGGGTGACTTGTTCATGTACAACCGAACAGTTTACTCGGGTCTCCGATAAAGAAATTGTGTTTTCTCTGGCTAAAGGTCGCTACTCAATAGGTGGTGGAAGTCCAAATAAGTTGGACTTTAATTATACTGGTTCGGTTTTGTCCTCTCTCAAACAGGAGATGTTGCCTGCTGATATTATTGATGCTAAAAATCAAATTGCAAGCATGCGATCTTTAGAGCTTTTATCACCTCATCTAATGCGAACCGCTTGGCGCGATGCTGCAGGCGACATTGGAGTTGGTGGTGAAAAGCTTTCACCTTTCCTTTATTCAATAAAGGGGGTGGAGCGTGATAATCTTTTAGTGTTGTTGCGTAAGTTTTACCCTGCCGTCGTCGATTTTAAGATAAAGCATGAGAGGGCGGGTTGGAAGAAGTTGTATATTATTGAGGAGTTTGATGGCGTGCGCGTTGAAACGGAGTCCAAGCACGTTAATGACGGCTTGCTTCGAATTCTAGCTATTATCGCCCAGTCGAGTCATGGTGACTCCCTGTTATTGTTTGACGAAATTGAAAATGGAGTTAATCCAGAGGTTGTTGAACTTCTGGTCCAGTCTCTTGCTGAGACAAAGCAACAAGTTATAGTGACCACGCATAGTCCAATGATCTTGAATTATTTGTCGGATGATGTAGCCAGGAACTCAGTTCGTTTTGTTTATCGGTCCTTTGATGGTGGTACAAGAAGTCGCCCACTTTTTGCTTCTCCAAAAATGAAGGATAAGCTTAGTATAATGGGGCCGGGAGAGGCTTTTGTTGATACTAGCTTAACACAGCTTGCTCAGGAGTTTTCTGAGTCCGATAAGGCGCTAGCTCCGGTCGAGTCCAAGGATTTAGTGTCATCATGATTATTGTTTGTAGTGGTGAGGGTGTAAGTGATTTGGGGGCCTGTTCTAACCTTCAAGGGGTCTGTAGTGGGGACGATTTTAGGTTCGGACCACTCAGTATTATTTTAGATGGACTGATAAATGATTGCCTAGGCTACAGTCCAAAAGAGGCTCTTCCTGCGACGTATAGATATTACAGTGAGGCTGCTTTGTCGCATCGCGCCCAAGAAAGGAAGAGACAGCGCCGGGGGTTTGTACTGGCAGGGAAAAAACACGGTGCCGAAACAGGATTTTTTTACATAAATGCTTGGATGTTGGGCGAGATAGCAACTGGCCTAGAAGAACAAGAACAAGATAATGCTGTGGCAGTTTTATTTCGAGACTCAGATGGTACAAATTCTTCTCCAAGGGATCTGTGGGATCGTAAAATTGAATCCATGAAGGAAGGGTTTGTCAGGGCTGATTTTTCCCGTGGTATACCTATGGTCCCGAGGCCGAAGTCAGAGGCCTGGCTTCTTTGTGCTGTAAAAGAAAACCCTTATCAGCATTGTGGATCACTTGAAGATTTACCCGGAAATGACAACTCTCCTAACGCTGCGAAGCAGATGCTTGCAAGATCTCTCGGAATGGATGCGACTGCAGATGCACTTTCAGAATGGATAGCAAATAACGGTATAAATCAGGAAATGCTAGCAGCGCAAATGTCAAGCTTTGCGAGCTTTTATGAACGAGCGAAATTTGTTTTTGGTTCTCTCAGGGAGTAATTTAAGCTGATTGCACTCGAGCTGCTATCTTGGAATATTAGTGGTACGTAATTTGGAGTGCTTTCAGAGATGAACTTATTTAGCTTGCCCCCGCCCCCTAGCTGAGTTACGAACTTTGCGATCAGCAACTTCTTATGTTTGCACTACTTGATTGACTAAAATATACAACGATCTAGCGGGATCCCTTTTCATGCTTCGGGCAGAGGCAAGGTGCCTGGGCTCGACAGAGATCGTCGCGGTCTTACCGCTGCGACTGTCAGTCACTTCCAGGTCGTAGCGCCCGAGCAGACCGTCATCGCGCTTGGTGTGGCCCAGGCATTTGAAGGTGAGGGTGGTGTCGGGCACGCTGATCTCCTATGTTGGACGGCTGAATCCGGCATACACAAAGCCCCATTCTATATAGTATAGAATGGGGCTTTGTGTATGAGGCTGAGATGAAACGACGGGCGAGATAGGGAGCGCTTGGCTAGTAGAGGCGGCGACCATGTCGTTTGATGCGGTGTCGATGCTTCAGAATTTCATCTACGCGGGCTAGCTAACAGTCAAGCCCCTTAATCGACTCAAGCGCGTGTGGATCGCAGACCTTTGATATCGAATGGAAATCAATAAATATTCTTTGCTCTCCATCTGCATAGCTAGCGATTGCATATTCGGGAAAAGTAAAGGTTATGCCGTACTCCTCCACGTTAAACAGAGAAAAATTCTCTGGCGTGGGCTCTGTCCCCGAGGCAAGCGAACCTTCGCTGTAGAGTCCGGTTTCGCCAAGTCTCTGACGAACTATATCTGCGAGTAGCGGTAGGCGATTAAGGTCACCCAATAGATGGTCAAGCGTGATCGGGGCAAACGGTTTCAGCGTGTAGTTGAGAACACGAGTCCTTCGCCCACCGTGTGCCGCACCGGTGAAATAGGTATCAATGCTGAATCTAATGCTGATGACTTTCTCGTCTCTCCGTACGATTTGGTAATGCCCTGAAAGTGCAGATTTGATGCCCATGAGGCAGCCCTGCAGCTCCTCCGGATGCTGATCCCAGCGTTCCTGATTTTCGTCAAAGTCAGCGAGTAGCTCTAAACCCCATGCTTCAATATTTCGAGATACGATACGTTCGACAGGGCTAGGGAAATCAGGGAAGTCGAATTGAAATGTGAATCCTGGAGAGCCATCGTTTATTTTGCTCAATCTACGCTTGTACTCAACAACTGGCGCTAGGAAAGCACCGTTGTCGTGTTTGCCGAATTCGCTGGCTAAATTTTGCTTGTAGATATGTAGAGATTTACGGTCGATGTCCCCGTTGTGGACGCGGCGATGACAGATTGGGCACAGCGCAATCAAGTTGGAGTACTCGTGCTTTCTGCAAGTTTCCCAAGGCACGATGTGATGCACATCGAGCTCTGTCTGGTTACAGCGAGGGATTGCACAGCGGTGGCCTGCCTCCACTAAGACTGCGCGTCGGACTTCGGCAGGAATCGCTGGCCTGGACGAGGCTGACTTCTCTGTTGCGGGGGCAGGCTTATTGGTGGGCATATGAACTCCTTGTTCGAATGGCTTATTCCTTAGGGTATCGCTTGCGAGGCTTGGGCCCGGTGTTTGGGCTCTCAACATCTTCTTCTTCGAATTTGCCGATGCCGCGCAGGGCTTTGATCATGGCTGACATGATCTTTTCTTCTTGTGCCGTGAGCGGCCCATCCAGACCGGTGATCAGACGATCCTTGTGGATTTTCGTGGTTATCTGGGGGTAGGGGCCTGGACTGTAAAATGGGTGCTCAGGATTCATCCGATCAAGATCGCTAACCCCCATTTCATCTGTTTCAGTAAAGCTTCGCTCTAGGCGATCAAGTATCTCAGCAGTAGCTGAACGCTTGTTTTGCTTGGCCGCGACCATTACCAAGTCCCGAAGATCCTCTGGTATGCGGAGATTGAACTGTGGATCGCTGCGACTCATCTCAAACCCGGTTCTATTTAATTGAACGAAATAATGCATCACGGTGGTATTGACGGCAATGCATCACCGTTATACATTTGTGCTATGAACAACGGTGATGCATCTGGAGGGAATATGAAGGTAAGGGAAATGGCGCAGGTGGTATTTCGGGCAGAGCCGGATATCAAGGCCTGGCTTGAAAAGAAGGCTCAACAAGAGGAGCGCAGCCAGAACTGGCTCGTTGGGAAGGCGCTAAGGGAGGCGATGCAGAGAGATGAACAAATCAAACAGGCATGAAAAAGCCCCAAGCGCGCCAACGCTTGAGGCTCATGAAGCAGAACGTCTAACTATCAGGAAAAACGTCATGAGCAAGAATACCACAGTAGTTGACATGCGCAAATTCGTGGAGGCTCGCAACGGCGAGGTTTTCACCTCAACTCGGCAGGTCGCTGAAGCATTTGAAAAGCTCCACAACCACGTTATTGCCAAGGTCAGAGCACTTGAGTGTTCTGATCAATTTTTAACCGACAACTTTTCGTCGGTTCAGTTTGAGCATCGCGGCAACACTTATGAAGCTTTCGAGATGACCAAGGACGGTTTCATATTCCTGGTTATGAGTTTCACCGGCAAGAAAGCCGCAGCTATCAAGGAAGGTTACATCGCAGCCTTCAATTGGATGGCAGAGCAGCTTGGCCTTTCGAGTAAGTCTCTGGTTGCCAAAGCTGTCTCCGAGGCACTGGGCGCAGAAGGCGCGCGGACGCTCAGCAATGTGATGCGCTGCCGTGTAGCCAAGCTGGATGCTGAGCATCAGCGCAGCGCCACAGCCAAACTCGCTTCAGCACTTCACGCCCGCTTCGATGTTCCGCGCATGGAACTGATACCCGCTGACCAAATGGACGCAGCCTGCAATTTCGTTGCGAGCTATGCCATTGAGGGCGAGTACCTGCCGAAGGGCGGCAACCAATCTGTAGACATCCCGACCGAACTTTCGGAAACCCAGCGCTACCTGGTGTTCACTGACGGCACCGGCAAGCGTCAGGTTCAGCCTGTCCCGTTAGACGCGTGCGTGATGTCGCCGACTCAGTTCCTGGTGGCCGTCACTACATCGAACGGACTTCATGTGCCGCCTGCGGCACTGTTCGACTTCGCCTTGGCGGCGATGGAGAAAGTGAAGTGGAGGGTAGCCGCATGAACTTCATCCTAAAAGTTGGTGGCCGTGCCCTGATCCTGATGCCGGAGCGGCCAAACCTGGTCGGTCGCTCCGGCCAACTGATCCGCAAGATCGAAGAAAACTGGCTGATGCTGGTCGAGGGCAAGCGCTAATCGGTCAGCGAGAAAAACCTGATGCCGCTCGACGGCTTCAATCCTGGTGCAGCAGCCTCGGTCGAGTGGAGGAAAACAGCATGAGCAATATCGTTCCGTTTGATTACGAAGGTCATCCGGTACAACTGAGCGCGGATGGCTGGCTGAATGCGACAGCGATATCTAAGAAATTTGGCAAAAGGCCAAGTCACTGGCTCGCGCTCCCGACCACGTCTGAATACCTGGAGGCTCTGGCCAAACGACTATGTGTCGGATTCTCTGACACATTAATTCGTCGGAAGATGGGGCGAAACGGTGGGGTATGGTTGCACCCCAAGTTGGCTGTCGCATTTGCGCGGTGGTTGTCCGCCGACTTCTCGGTTTGGTGTGACCTACAAATCGACGCGCTTCTCCATGGCGATGTGGATGCTCGTAAGCGCTTCGACTCCGCATGCCTCGCGCTTGAGCGGGGCCAGCAGCTCGCGAGCCTAAGTGGAAAAGAGCTTTCGGGATGGCGGTGGGCCAAGCCCGGCCTGGAGCATAACGTCGACTATTGGAGGGAGCAGCTTCAACTAACACTGCAGCTCGACGCAGCGTAACCCTTCTCACGAACCCGAAGAACCCCGCCCGTGCGGGGCTTTCGTCGTACCAAAATCAGATTAAAGGGATTCAAAATGGATTACAGCAAGATCGAAGCTAAAGAACGCATCAAGCTAGCAGTGAAGGCTATGGCCAAGCAGGATCTTGCTGAAGTGAAGTTGCTTTCTGATTCTGCTCCCGTCGAGTCAGTGTTGGTTTCCGAACTGGTGTTCTCCAAGGCGCTTCAAGGGCTGATTCAGAGCGTCACTTCTTTCGAAATGGAGATGAGAGGGCTTGCGCTCACGTTCGCTTGCTACAGAGGAGATGATCGAGGGATGGTCCTTGGCGACTGCGTCGACCAAGCAACAGCAGCTAAGAAAGCCTGGGCCGACTTTTCTGCGGATAAGGGTTTCTCTTCGCAGGAACTGATGGCCATTATTGGTGGGCACCATCAAATGGTGCTTAACCTTTTCGATACGAACCTTGAGCCTAAGCCCGGATTGGTCGAGCATTGGAGGTCATTGCTTGAGTTCTGCTTTGCCGGCCATATGGAAGTGAAGGGCCTCCATTGATTTGACGGTCAGCAGGCGCATGTTAGTTTGTCTTCTTTCATCACTATTGAAGGGCGACTGTCATGCGTTTTGTTGGAGTTCTTGCATTGCTTTTTACTGCGCTGCTAGGTGGTTGCTCGAGCGTGGCAGAGACCCGAGAAAATCCACCGATCCTTCAACTCTCCTCAGCCCACAAGGCCAAGGACGTAGCGGAGTGCATTCGTGACGGATGGCAGGGAACTACGGTATTAGGCGCTGGTATTGGAGGTATTTTGCAAACGTCCGGTGATCGCTACACGATCCTTGCGCCGGATGCTCAGTCGCCTTTGCATCTGGTCGATGTAATTCCGAATAAGGGCGGCTCAAGTATCCGCTATCACTTTTACAGAACTTGGCAATCTCCATTAGAGAGAGTCACTGATGTAGTGAGGTCCTGTGCCAAATAGGCGGGATAACCAAGAAGCCACCTTCGGGTGGTTTTTTATTACCTGGAGAAAAGCTATGCCTGCATTGGCTATTGAATATTCACCGCTAGAAACTATTCGTCTTGGTGGAATGCTGCGTCAGTTTGGCAAGGAGTACAGGTTATCGGTGCGCACGCCTGCCGAGGCCATAAAGGCGTTATGCGTTCAAATTCCTGGTTTTGAGAGATTCATCTCTAATGCTAAATCCAGAGGCTTGGAGTTCGCCGTTTTTCGAGGAAAGAAAAACATCGGAGAGGGCGAACTCTGCTTTCAGGGCAAAGGAGAAATCAGGATCGTCCCCGTCATTACGGGCTCCAAGCGTGCGGGCTTGCTGCAAACCATTATTGGGGTGGTAATCGTTGCATTGGCGTGGTGGAACCCACTTGGCTGGTCAGCAGCTACGGCTCTTGCGGTAGGAATGGGGGGCGGTTCAATGGCCATTGGGGGCGCGATTCAAATGCTCAGTCCACAAGCTGGCGGCCTCAAGATGAGCGCTGCGCAAGAGAACACGCCTGGCTACGCCTTCGGAAGCGCCAAGAACACCACGGCATCCGGTAATCCGGTACCGCTCTGCATCGGCGAGCGCCGCTGGGGCGGGGCAATCATCAGTGCCGCGATTTACGCCGAAGATCAGATGTAGCTGTTATGTCTCCCTTATTGGGAAGACAGCTAAAGGAGCGTGAGGGTAATTGGGCACCTAATGACTACAGAAACCCTCACTAAGGCTACGCAGCATCAAATAGTCGGGAAACCGACACCCAGAGCCGCAGATGATCGAGAGATCGCCGGGCCAGAAAAGCAAAACCCCCGGACGTTCGCAGCGTACCGGGGGTTTTTATTTCAACCCCATGACCATTCCATGAGGAGAACTATTTGAAGAATACCAAAGGGAAGCTAACCGTGACAGGAAAGATGACGGAAGGCGGCGCCAACGTTGCTGGTGTCATGTTGGCATTTGGCGCAATGGCGCTGATGATCGGCGGCGCGGCTGCTTTAGTGCTGCATGCGATTCACTAACACTTCGAAGAATTGAGCACATGACCGCTTTAGGCGGTTTTTTATTGCCTGGAGGAAAGCATGGGCGCAGCACGCAAGATTGAAATCCACGGCGCCAAGGGCGGCGAAGACAAACCAAAAACGCCAACGGAAGCCCCGGACAGTCTGCGCTCAGTCGCTATTGCCAAGATGCTCATCGCTATCGGTGAGGGTGAGTTCGAAGGCACGCCTACGGCGCGCGACATCTATCTCGACAACACCCCACTGCAAGACCCCCAGGGCAACATGAACTTCCCGAACGTGAAGTGGGAATGGCGCACCGGTGCGGTGGACCAGACCTATATCCAGGGGATCCCGTCGGTCGAGAACGAAACCACAATCAGCACTGAGCTACGCAGCGGCACGCCATGGGTCCGGGCGATCAGCAACACCCAGCTTTCCGCCGTGCGCGTGCGCTTCGCCTGGCCGGCGCTCCAGTCTGTGGATGCCGGCGGGAACATCAATGGGTACCGGATCGAGTACAAGGTTGAACTGGCAACCGACGGCGGTGCTTACCAGCAGGTGCTTAGCGAAGCTGTCGACGGCAAGGCCACCAGCGTGTACGAGCGCACCCGCCGCATCGATTTGCCGAAGGCTACTTCTGGCTGGCTGATGCGCATTACGCGACTGACGATCAACCAGAACAACAACAAAATCTCCGACACGATGCAGATCGCCGGCTTCACGGAGGTGATCGACGCCAAGTTGCGGTACCCGAACACCGCACTGCTCTACATCGAGTTTTCGGCCGAGCAGTTCCGCAGCATTCCAGCGGTAACAGTCGGCTGCAAGGCTCGTAAATGGCAGGTCCCCAGTAACTATGACCCCGTTTCGCGGACATACAGCGGTATCTGGGATGGGACGCTGAAAGAGGCATACACCAATAACCCAGTCTGGGCGACCTACGGAATCACTACCGTCGACCGCTTCGGCCTTGGCCGCCGCATAAAGCCGTGGATGGTCGATAAATGGGAGCTCTACAGGATCTCCCAGTATGCGGACCAGTTGGTGCCCGACGGTAAGGGTGGCATGGAGCCGCGCTTCATCTGCAACCTGAACCTGCAAAGCAAGGCTGATGCCTGGTCGCTTCTGCGCGATATCTCGGCGATCTACCGGGGCATGACTTACTGGGCTCAGGGCCAAGTGTTCACCCTGTCGGATATGCCGCGCGCTATCGACTACGACTTTGCCTATACCGGCGCGAACGTCATCACTGAGGGGCGTCAGCCGTTCACCTACTCGAGCGCATCGGAGCGCAGCTTCCCGGATACTTCGCCGCCTGCCATAGAGATTGAACCCGTACTCTTGGAGAGCCCAGTGAATGATTGACTTGAGCAAGCTGGAAAGGATCAAGACTCCTGCCGATATCGCGCAAGAAGTTTCAGCTGAAGAGGCGCGCCGCTATCTGCGGGATACCGACTGGTACGTCCTTCGACAGATAGAGACGGGGCAGGCTATCCCTGATGATATCAAGTCGGGCCGCAAAGCCGCCCGAGACACCATCAGCGCGGTAGCCGCTGACGCCTGACTCATTGATGCCCGAACACACCAGCCGCCTTGAGCGGTTTTTTTGTGCCTGGAGAAAAGCATGCCGATCACCGAGCAGCAGTTGCTGCAGATCCTCCCGAACGCCGGCCGCCAAGCCGGCGTTTTTGTTTCTGCCCTGAACACGTCCATGAACCGCTACGGCATCGTGGGCCCCGCGCGGGCCACCGCATTCATCGCCCAGGTTGGGCATGAGTCTGGCCAACTGCGCTACGTGCGTGAGATCTGGGGGGCCACCGCGCAGCAGCTCACCTACGAAGGCCGTGCCGACCTGGGCAACATAGTCAAGGGGGACGGCTCGAAGTACCGTGGGCGCGGACTGATCCAGATCACCGGCCGAGCCAACTATGGTGCATGCGGTGAAGCCCTGGGCCTGGACCTGATCAACACCCCGGAGTTACTTGAGCTGCCGCAGCACGCAGCGATGTCGGCGGCCTGGTTCTGGTCCACCAAGGGGCTCAACACGCTGGCGGATCAGGGTGAGTTCACAAAGATCACGCGGCGCATCAATGGTGGGCTCACTGGCCTGGCCGATCGCCTGCAACTGTGGGAGCGGGCGAAAAAGGTGCTGGTATGACACCCGTGCAGAAGCTGGCCGGGCTGGTGCTGCTGATCCTGGTGCTGATGGCCAGCGCCGCGGGCGTGACCTGGCAGGTTCAGGACTGGCGCATGGGCAAGCTGCTCGCCGTGCAGGCTGGCCTACACCAGGATGATTTGGCGGCAATCAGCAATGCCGCTGCCGCCCAGGCGCGCACCGAGCAGGACAACCGCCTGGCGCTGGAGCAGCACCTCGCCATCCAGGACCAACAACACACCAAGGAATTATCCGATGAGAAACACAAGCAGGCTGTTATTCGCGATCGCCTTGCCACTTCTGATCTGCGGCTGTCAGTCCTCCTTGCCAAGGATACAGCCAGTGCCTGCGACGTGCCTGCCGCCCCCGGCGCCGCCGGCGTGGTTCATGCAGCCCGTCGAGCCCAACTTGACCCAGCGCATGCTCAACGAATTATCGCCATCACCGACGCCGGCGACCAAGGACTGATCGCGCTGCGGGCTTGCCAGGCGTATGTCCGGACTATTGCGCACTGACAGGATTGATAATTCCGGCCTGTTGGTTTCGCACGTTACCAACTGCGAAATCCACTTTGAACCACTCAAACACCTCGGACGGTTCGCTCTGGTGCAGCAACATCTGCTCGGCGCGCTCCTTGGGCGTGGCCGGGTCCAACCATTCCCGCGCCAGATCCGGGGTCAGCACCACGGGGCGCCGGTCATGAATGTCCACCATTCCCCCGGCGCTTTCGGCTGTGATGATCACGAAGCCATCATGCTCGCCCGGGCCTTCATCAGCATCCGGTAGCTGGCCGATGGCAGCGCAGAATATCGGTGCACCATCCCTGCGACGGATCAGATATGGCTGCTTCTTGGGGCCGCCTTCATCTACCCATTCAAACCAACCGTCTATGGGTGTGATAGCCCGGTGCGGCCAGATCGCCCGGAAGAATGGTCCGTGGGCTACCTTCTCGACGCGCGCGTTGATTGGAGCTGCGCGTTCCTTCGCCCAATGTGGTCTCCATCCCCAACGGACCGGGTCGGCGTGCAGTAAGTCTCCCTGCAGATGGAGCAGCGCAACCTGAGTTGTTGGCGCGACGTTGTAGCGCTCAATCGGCTGATCGCCCACAGAGATGGCCAGGGCATTGGGCATGCTCAGCGCTGCAACAAAGTCATGGATGCCGCGGTACTGCGTCAATCTTCCGCACATGATCGTCTCCGCTCGTCGGGGCTGGTGAACAGACAGGCTTCGGTCAGTCTCTACAGGGTAGACACTGGGCAAGAGCATTCGTCATGACGATCAGTAATGGGCAAGGCAAGGCATTAGAGGGATCAACCCCGCCGAGCAATAGCACAGCGCCGGGGTCTCTATCCCCCCAAGAGCGGTACGACATGAGCATGTCTGCTGCGAACGTTTTGAGGTCGCATGGACTGATTGACGGGGCCGGTTTTATCGACTTGTCAGATAGAGCTTTGACTGCATACGCAGACGAGCTAGGTTGAAGGCTCTTTTAGATTTGTCAGCTCCACCAGCAACCGCTGATTCTCCCTTAATAGGTGCTCGTTCTGACTTGCGATCATTTTCAAGCCCATGATCTCTTTTGCCATTTCCGAGGACTGGACATTTGTACGGCTTAGCTCTGCTTCAAAATATCGCAGCTTCGTTTCTGCTGTCGTCTTCCCGGTAGCCAGCAAGTCATTCATCTGGACAAGGCCGGCCACATTGGCCCGTGCCTTGCGAAGCATTGCCTCGGTCTGGATGAGTTCGTCCTCCAAAAGCGCGCATTGGTGCTGGTACATTTCGAGGGGCGAGGGGCACCCGAGCCAGTCCTCTGTGTCCAAGTCGATGCTCATGTTTGTCATATCCAAATGCTGTATGCGTGCACAGTAATTTGGATTTGATTAGGCGGAAGGCTTGAGGCGACGAACTGCAGGGTTACGCGTCGGTCAGTCAGGAGACATGAGGACTGCCAGAGTCAGCTTAATGAATTCCTCGTTTTCGTCGATGGTGTGCAAAGCGCCGCGGATGTTCTCAGCCACATCGGCTGAGCCGCGCTGTTCGATCCAGTTCGATAGCTCCATGATGGAGGCTTCCAGGGCCAGCTGATTTTCGTAGAGCTTGGACAGGAGGGAGGGAAGTAGGTCTGAGTTTGGCATCGGCGTTCCTCTGGTGGAGTGAACAGCGTAGCAGTTGGCGATTGGGAGCCCATCCCAAGGTTATGAGTGTCCACCCTCGACCCAAAGCTGGCTCTAGTGAACGGCAGCGGCCGGCCAGAAGCTGCCGTTCACTACTCATGAGTCGGTTGAGCTGGCTTCGAACTCTGGACGACCGATCATTGAGTCGTTTACTCACGAAAAGATTAAAGACTTACCGCCACGGAGTTACAGTACCGTAAGCGCGCCCTGGTAAAGCACCGGACCTGTCGGCTGTCCTGTCGGCGATCCGCCATCGGGTTCAAGACTGACGGCCAAAGTGCTTGACTCACCCATGAGAGCTTTCTGCGCGCTGGCCAACTTGATCTCCCCATCTCCACCTGGCGGTATCACCCCAAGGGACACGGGTTTGCCACTTAGCGGAATAAGCCACATTTCCAGGCTACGACCCTTTTCAACTTTCGCTAACGCCTGCGGTTTGATTCTCAGGTAGTCCTCTCGCGTTTCAATGCTCATCCAAGACTGTGCGTCAGCGCTATACAACGTGGCACCGTAGCGTACATCGTCACGGCTGTAGATAACGCTTAGCGATACTGCTGCTACGAGTGAGCATGCTGCGATCGTCATTCGGAGCCAGTTCCAGAGAGGCCGTTTCATAGGCAGCTGCATTGTTTGCGGATCTATGCGAGCCGTAACTTTGCGCCAAACACGATCCGGTACAGGTTGTTCAGGCAGAGCCTCCGTGAGGCTCATGAGGCATTCCTGCCATTGCGCAAGTTCCGCGCGAAGTTCCGAGTCTTTTAGTAAAAGTTGCTCAAAGCGCCGGCGTGCGGTGCGCGGCATCAACCCGATGGCATAGTCGGCGGCAAGTGCGCGACGCATACTTGGAGTTTGGTAGTTCATGACTCAAGGCACCTGCGCAGATGCTCCATGCCCCGGCGTATCCAAGACTTCACCGACCCTAGCGGTGCTGAAAGGTGTTCGGCCAACTCTGAACAGGAGAGTCCCCCAAAGTAGGCAATAGTGATCGACTGGCGTTGCATCCCTTCTAGCTTATCCAGGCACCGATGTAATGTGCTGGACTCACGGGAACTGTTCAGTTGGTCATGTGCCGAGGGGCTGTCATCAACCAACGTCTGCGCGTCGAGATCATTCAGCGGACGGTCGCGATATTTTCGCAATTGGTCGATGGCCTGGTTTCGCGTTATGTTGATCATCCAGGTCATCGGCGCGGACAGGTGGGATTGGTAGCGTGAAGCATTGTTCCAAATGCGCACAAAACTTTCCTGCAGCACCTCTTCAGCGAGATCCGAACGTCCCATGAGCCGCAAAGCCACGCCGTGCAAGCGCGGACTCACGCTACGATACAGCGTTTCAAATGCGCGTCGATCACCCAGGGAGCACTGGGCTAAAAGGTGTTTGAGTTGGTCGATGTCGGCGATTGGAATAGCCTTTCTCCAAACGATTAAGTCGTGAGGTGCTAAATGTCGATTGCAGCCAGAGGTTAGCCCACGGCGCGCTGTTGTTCCATTCACGGGTGGGCTCCTCGGAAAACTCGCCAATCCTGCGGATGGCGACCGGCGATGTCAGTCAACTTTTCGGCATCAGCACCTTATCGATGACCTGTATCACACCGTTCGACTGGTACACGTCATAGGTGGTGATGTCGGCGACGTTACCCTTCTCGTCTTTGATGGTGATGTTGTGCGGGCCATTCATCATTGCCCACAGCTTGCCTCCTGAGACAGTGGTAAGTTCGGCCTTACCGCCACCGGCCTTGATCTTTTCGGCAAGGGTGGCCATGTCCAGTTTGCCGCTCACAACGTGGTAAGTGAGGATCTTGCTGAGGGTTGCCTTGTTTTCCGGCTTCAGCAACGTATCGACGGTTCCGGCGGGCAAAGCAGTAAAGGCTGAATTGACCGGTGCGAACACGGTAAAGGGACCTTTGCCCTTGAGAGTGTCGACTAGACCGGCAGCTTTGACAGCGGCGACCAGGGTCGTGTGATCTGCGGAATTTACTGCGTTATCAACGATGTCCTTGCTCGGCAACATGCTTTGCCCGCCTACCATTACGCTGCCGTGGCTCATCGTCGCTGCCTGTGCCGCGTTGAACACTAAGCCGCTACCTGCCGCCAAGGTCAGCAGGCCGACTATCAACGGCGTTTTGATGGAGATGCTTTTCATCGCGATGATCCTTTATGAGGAGATTCGGCCAGGAAGGTCTGTCCGTGTTTGATATACGTGGCGGCGTTCGGAATGGATGCAGTACCTCAGTTTTTTTGTGATCTGGAAATTACGCGATCCAGTGATCACTGCTTCTTAAGCAAGGTGGCCATATTCCAGCTAGAAGGTGTTTTTTGTGCACGGCTGCTTTTGGCCGGTAACGGCCCTTCTTGGCCGGGGGGTCCCAATCGAATGCTGCCGTCGGCGACCAGCGGCTTTCGGCCAGGTGCAGTCATACGATTTGTCTGGTGAGTAGCGGCCTATTAGTGGTTTTGGTTTGGTCGGCAGGACGGCGGGGGAGGGGTAATTCGTTTCCGCAACCTGATGCGTGCCCCTTGTTCTATGCGGCTTGTAGGGCATCAAAAAATGCTCTGATGCGGAAATGATGATGTCCTAAGCTGTTGATTTGTATTGTTAATTTGGCAGTCTTGAAAACCGGCGGACGTTAATAGCGTCTCCAGGGTTCGAATCCCTGGTTTCCCGCCAAACATGAAAAAAGATCCCGCGAGCCAAAAGGCTTTGCGGGATTTTTTTTGCCTGCTATTTCGTTATCGCCGGGTGGGGTGCGGTATTCCAATAGTGCATTGCTGATGTGTGTCGATGAAAGAATCGACCCGACATCCATTGCAGGAACGCACAGATGAGTTGCAACGAACCGACTAAAAACGAAAATGCGCGGGGCATCGACGTGTCGCGCTGGCAGGGCGATATTGACTGGACCCGCGTCGCGGCTGCGGGCATCACCCATGCAATCGCCAAAATGACAGAGGGTGGAGACTACACCGACCCAAAATTTGTCACGAACTTCCAAGGTATGCAGGCAAACGGTGTGAACGCCGGGGTCTATCACTATTTTCGTGCGTTGAGCAGTACGCCGTGCGAGCAACTGACCAATATCAAGGGGCGTCTGGCCGAGGTGGCGTTCAACGCCAGGCGGGATACTCTGGTCATTGATGTCGAGACCAATCGCAACGAGGGGGCGAGCCCGGATCAGATGGCCGATGCCCTGTTTCAGCTGGTGACGCTAATTAGGGTTTCGCTGCTGGAGGGGGCATACCCGCACATCTACGCCTCTCCCAGCATCTGGAGTAACCGCGTGGCCTGGCGCAAGTACGATTTCAGTGAGTGCCCGCTGTGGATTGCCCATTGGGAAGTGGCTCAGCCCACAGTGCCTGAAACCTGGAGCGCCAAGGGTAAAAGCTGGGAGTGGTGGCAACACAGCAGCAAGGGCCAGGTTGACGGTATCCACGGGCCGGTAGATTTGGATTGGGTCAAGTCTTAATGCCCTGCATCACAACGGCCCCATTCAGGGCCGTTGCTATTGACTACCTTTGCCTATTTGAAGGGCTTGGCGGTTGCACGAATTGCATTGACCCTCGCGTCTGCTCTGCGATCGAGCTTTTACTCGTCATCTCTTTGTTTTTTTACTACTATTACCCGTCTGTGCGCTCAAGGAAGAGAGGCTGAGCGCCTTGAGTCTGGTAGAAAATCTACACTCGATCATTGAGTGAGCTATTGCTTTTACCCAGAACCTAACGACTCAGCCAACCATAATTACTTCTTGGTGAAACCGATGGATAAAATGTGTGGCATCGTTGTAGTGGTAGGACTTGCCCTCGCGGGATGCGCTACGAAAACTCCAGAAAAAACTGAAGTGACTCCACCTCCTGCCGTCGTCCATGAAGCATCACCTGAAGCCGTACCGTCGTCACCTAATTATACTGTGCGATATGAGTCTGAACCTGCTGCTGACGTTGCAGCCCATGCTTCTCCAGAGGCCGCTCAGCCAGAATCAGAAACAAGTCGCGCAGAGCAGTGCCGTAAAGAGCTGGATGTTTTGAAGGTTTACAACAAGCCGTCTTACGTTAAATACGAGGCGGAATACCAAGCCATTGCTTCCAAGACCGCTAAATATATGGAAATCAAGGACTCATTGGGTGCTGATTTGAACTATATGGTCATGCCCGCCTATCAATTTCAAATTCGTGAGTTCTGCTTCCGGGTGAAGACCCGTCTGTCGCAGCTTGTGCTTCGCCAAGCCAAATAATATAGGTTGACCCGCCGTGGGTGCTTCCTGGTCTAAAGAGGTCAGGTGGGCCCGTAAGGCTTAAAAGCGCTGTGGGTTTACCCAAGACTACAAAAGCCAATGCCCCGACTTGTCGGGGCATTGGCTTTTTACGTTTCGACACAGCCCGTGCCGACACTGAGCGTTCTACAAATAGCTCATCACAAAGGTTACCGACGCGTTTGCAGTACCCGCCTTGAGTTCGCCATTGGCCAGCCGGTAATAAGCCGCAGAAAGCGGGATGTTGAAGCTGGTGCCGGTGCTATTGAAGCCATTGAATGGGTAAGTGGTGCCCAAGGCGATGGGTTGACCGCTGTCGTTCATCAGTTTCAGGCCGATGCCTTTGGCCGTTGAGCTGGCGTTCAACGCTACGATGCCCTGCTGCTGATCAATCACTTGAGAAGTTGCGTTAAGGGAATAAGTGACCTTCTGGATACCGGTTTGGCACTGGTTAAGGCTAATGTTGAATTTAACGGCTTGAGACGTATCACCGATATGGCTGAACTCATCCAGGTAGTAGTCATCTCCCATTTGAACAGACACATCTGGTGTCTCGCAGGACGCGGCGTTCAAGATGATTGGATTGGCCAGGTTGATCCTCACAAGGTCAAGGTCACCGTACCGATGCGCCCCAAGACTGCCTGCGGGAACCTCATTTTTCGATGACAGTTCACCTGATTTAATAATTTCAATGGTGTATGTCCTGATAGGGTCTAAGTAAGACCCACTGAGAAGCCTGTCTGCAGTTAAATAACCATTCTGTGTGTTCTTGACTTTGAGTGATAGCCCTGTCTTACCCAGGGGATAGGTGTTGCCAGTGGTAACACTGCCGAGTGTCGGGTTGAGTCTAAAGATAAAAGGGGATGAACCGGTGCAGTTAAAACCTTGCTGTGGTGCTGTGATGGATTCCTCATAAACCACCGTGCCTGCAGGCGCATCTCGAGGAACCGTCAAGGCAACCGGTGCAGCTGCGTAGTTAGCTGTGAACGTTTTCCCTTGGGTGAAAGCACAATTCGCGGCCAATGTATCCGTTGAATAAGCAGAGACTATTACGGCTGCGGTATTCAACAGTACACGCAGTCGGCGTTGTTTTTTTGAAACGCACATTTTGTTTGCGGCCGTGATGGGGAAAAGATGGACGGCCACCCTATCGATCACGCACACCTGAGAAAATCAGGCGATCCTTAGAGTGTGTGCTGCGATGATGCTTTTGGCGTTGGGAGGGGGAAATCATTTGCGCACCTTGATACCTACCCGCGACTTGATTAGTCCACCGTCTGCAACCATTCAATCAGCGCCATTTCGACGCTGCCTTTCTCAGGCTCAGCCGGAGACAGTAGGCAATAGTTTGAGCCGTCTTCAACGAATCCCATGGGCGCAGCCAATACGCCGTTCTGGAGGTCGTCGCGCACTAAATGCCAGGGGCCGATGGCAACCCCGAGGCCTGCTACAGCCGCCTGGATGCTGAAGTAAAAGTGCTCAAATGCTTGCATCTCCATCACAGGGGGTGGCAGTTCTTTTGCCGTTGCCCATTCCTGCCACGCCGTCGGCCGGCTTTTCGTCTGAAGTCGTGGGGCCGATGAGTGCAAAATGTTCTTGCTTGTGTCGAACCATGTGTCGACCTTTTCCGGCCGACAGACAGGTCCAACCTTTTCCGGGAATAGCGCCACGGCGTGATAGTCGGGCGGACGGGGGAAGTCGTCACGTCGAATAGCGAGGTCTATGCCCTGGTCGAAGGAAAATGGGCCACCACCTGCCACCAAGTGAATGTCCAACCCTGGGTAACGTGCCTGGAAGTCGCTCCAGCGCGGGATCAGCCAGCGCATCAACAGGGTGGGCTCGCAGGACAGAACAAGCTGTCGTGCGCGACGGGATTCGGTGCGGATCTCGCGCACGGCGTGGCTCATCACCCCAAACCCTTCACTGACAGCCTTTGCGAAGCGTCTTCCGGTATCCGTTAGAAAAACCTTGCGGTTACGTCGATCAAACAGGTCAACGCCCAAGTCCTCTTCAAGCAAGCGAACCGCGCGGCTGATGGCGCCTGGCGTCAGGTGCAATTCCTCTGCTGCACGGGCAAAGCTTTCAAACCGCCCGGCGGATTCGAAGCAACGCAGTGCAAGTAAAGAGGGCATGCGCAGGTCAGAAATAGACGATTCAAAATCACCTTTTTCTTTAGAAAACATCGTTAGTGCCTGTCGTTAGAGTCTGAAAAAGTAATGGGCCGTGATCGATATTTCTCAAGGTACACCATGAACGAATGGATAGCAGTAATCACCATCACACTGTTGGCATGCATCAGTCCTGGGCCGGATTTCGCCATGGTTTCCCGCAACGGGTTGCTACTGTCCCGGCGGGCGGGCGTTTTCACGGCGCTGGGAATCGGAATGGGGGTGCTGGTACACGTGGGCTATACGCTGCTCGGCCTTGGGTGGGTACTTCAACAAAGCCTGTGGTTGTTCACCGTGTTGAAGTTGGCCGGGGCGGCGTATCTGGTCTACCTGGGCATCAACATGCTGCGTGCCAGGCCAGCAAGTGAGCATGCCGACACTCCGGCGCCGGCCCTGTCCGATCTGGCGGCGCTGCGCACCGGGTTTCTGACCAATGCGTTGAATCCTAAAACCGCGATTTTCATTGTCAGTCTGTTCATGGGGGTGGTGCGACCGGAAACGGGCGTAGCCGTGCAGATGGCCTATGGCGTGTTTATCGCGGGGGCACACGTCGCGTGGTTCAGCCTGGTCGCGCTGTGCTTCTCCGCCGGGCGGGTGCGTGAGAAGTTGCTGGCCGCACGGCATTGGATTGACCGAGTGTTTGGTGGCCTGCTTGTGGCCTTTGGTGCGTCATTGGCGATTGCTCAGCGTTCGAGCTAGGTCGTCACAGAAGATCATCGCCAGCCCGGCTGGCGATTAATTCCACCGCAACCTTTTCACCCGATACATCTCCCCGTCCGCATGACTCAATAGCGTATCCGCATCTTCCCCATCCGCCGGGTAAAGCGCCACGCCGACGCTGCACGACGGCATCTTGACCCCGCCAAACTCAGTGCCCAGCGGCTCAGCCATGACCGCCAGTATCTGCGCCACCTTGCCGGCCATCGCATCCTGAGACTGAACATCCGTGATTAGCACGGTGAATTCATCTCCGCCCATGCGGGCTACCAGGTCGCTCTCGCGCACGCAGCGCTCCAGTCGTCGGGCAATCACACAGAGCACGCGATCGCCCATGGCATGGCCATGCACATCGTTGATGCCCTTGAAGTCATTGATGTCCAGAAACAGCAACGCGAGCGTTTGGTTGTGATGCCGTGCGGATTGCAGGGCTTGGTTCAGTCGCTCATTGAACAGCGAGCGGTTGGTGAGGGCCGTCAGCGGATCATGATGGGCGAGAAAGCGTAATTCTTCCTCGGCCTGGGTGAGCGCCGTCACGTCCCGCGCGACACCGATCCGCGCGCCGACTTCCTTGGACCAGAAGGCCGCCCACAGAATGTGCACGACGCTGCCATCCTTGCGCAGGTAACGATTGCGGAAGTCGACGTGGGGTTGGCCATTCATGACCCGCACAATGGAGGCGCGGGTGCGCGCCAGGTCTTCAGGGTGCATGTAGTCGGTGATCGGGGTGCCGGTCAACTCTTGGGCGCGGTAGCCGAGCAGTGCCTCGCAGGCATCGCTCACGAAGACAATCTGGTTATCGCTGTCGACGACGAAGACCGTATCCAGCATCAAGTGGATCAGTTTGGGATAAAGGGCTTGCAGGTCAACGGGCATGGGGCATAGGGCGTCCGGTTCAGATGGACGATCATAGCCCGATCATCACGTAAGGCGCCTAGGGGGATTGCACATTTTTAATGCCGTTCATGCCAATTGTGCCCTGATTGTTAAAAACCGCTGGCCAAACGTATGATCGGAGCCAGCGCCTAATCTGGTCGCTGAGACTCACCCCTATAAAGGACATGAGCATGCAAAAGCACTTCGGCAATTCAGGCCTGTTCAAGGCTGCTTCGTATCTCTGCAACGAGACTCTCGGCAGCGGCATCGCCCGCTGGGAGTTGAAAAACAGTGCGTTGAATACGAAGGAGTTTTTGATATGTCCAAAGAATTACTCGGAGTTTCTGCTCTAGGATTGATGATCGTCGGTGAGTTTTGTGCAATCTACAGTGAGGTAGTCACTGCCAGGCTGGCTCAAGCCAGTGACGGCTCGTGGCAGGCATTCATCATGCCGGTGGTGGTGATGTGCTTTGCGGGGCTTTGTCTGTTGGGGGCTTATTGGCTGGGGTATCGGGCGGTCGGTGATATCTGGGTGGTCACAGTGGTTTCCGTCACCTCGTTATTGCTGCTGGAACCGGTCGTGATCTGGGTGCTGTTCCAGGAGTTTCCCGGGCGAGGCGCGTTGATCGGGTTTTGCCTGGGGGCCTTGGGCATGCTGGCCACTGTCTTGCTGTAGCTGCACGTGCTGGCCCGGCATACGGATGTCGGGCCAGATTGGAGTGGGTAGTTGGCAATACCTTCCACCGCCGCAACGGCGGCTGAGTGTTGAAACGGTGACATGCAGCTCAGCAAAAAAGCTGTGCCACCGAAAGCAGGCAAATCATCTGAACAACCATTTGCGCACGAATTGGATGTTTCATCGCCATCACCCTTATGTACTGCTGTTTTAATGAGTATAGATCCTGAAAAGAATTATTCAGAATCAAGCCCATTCATCTGCCCAGCGGTCTTTAGTTACAACTATCTGCTCTCGACCGCTGCACTTTTCTGGATTTCTCTGCTCTATCCTTGTCCCAGTCCCGCCGATCACCCGCGTGGGCGGATGAATCAGATCGGGTGCCGATGGATCGCACGTTTCCTTGTTTTAACAGTCGACGGATGCGCCAGCCGTTGCTGCTGGCGGCCTTGTTAATGCTGTGTGCCAGCGGTTGCAGCCAGCAACAGGGTCGGGATATCGCCAAGCAGTTCAGCAATGGCAAGCCCGATGAGTTCTTCCAGACCAGTGTCGATCGCATGGCGACCCTGGGCATGCGCGACAACCTGCAGAGCCTGTATTTGCTGATGAACAAGCTCTATCTGCGCAACCCCAGCCAGTGGCGGCAGTCGGGGTACCCAGACGCTGTGACGGCGGCGCGGGAGATTCGCCTGGCCATTGAGCAACGTCGATCCCTGCCCGCGCTGGGCGATCGGCGTGATCTGGAGGCGCTGAGCTATTCCTTGGGGCCGGACTTCAAGGGCGATCGGGTCGGCGCTTTTATCTATGCCATCGGCAGTATGATCGTGACCGCCCACGGCGGACGCACCGAGTTCTACATCACCGACTCGATCGACCCGCAGTTCGTCAGCAATGCCGCGCGCAATATCGAGAAGGCCACCTGGCTGCTGAGCAAACGCCAGGATGCGAATGGCGTGCTGCTGCTGTTTTCCAACGAGATATCGGAGGAGGGCAGCAACCTCAGTTTCGCGGTGGAGTTCGGCAAGATCGTCGCGCGTCTCGACCTGCTGACCCAGATGCTCGACGAGCGCTACCGGCGTATTGGCCTGAACTATGCGCAGAGTTTGTTGCTGATGAATTTTTTGCCGGTGCAATAAACGGGTCAGCGTCAGGATAAGTGTACGGTGTTTCCTTTTGACGTGTAGGACTTGGCCTATCTTGCCGCCCCATGCTTGAAACACTTCGCGCTCATCAATAGCCTCGGATTTTTCTGAAATCTGAGGCCTTTACCATGGGTAAGCGAAAAACGGTTTGGCCTACTGAAAGAGAAATACGCTTGCGTTTTATCCTGTTTGCAGTGATCGACGCGGCGAGCGTTCATGGCGTTTCATCCGATTTGCTACTGCCCGCGCACAAGTTATTGCGTGATTCCCCGACTGAGGCGCAATTGCTGGAGGTATTGGGCGAAATTCTCAGCACTGATGAGATGTATGGCTTCCGGTTTGTTCCTGGATCAGAAGCGGAAGAATTGATGCGGGTGCTGAAAGTCTTCGATAGTTGAGGGTTTTGTGTGGGGGCGACAGCGTCTGCGAACCAGCTACAGTTGAACGTACTGTGCTGCAGTTTGGCTTTCACAGTATTTCGATCAATGAACGGAGACGTTTCCAATGAAGAAATTACTGATAGGTGTACTGGCAGTATTGTTTTCAACCTTGGCCCATGCGCAGTTTTCTACTGCGGTTCGCCAAGACCAGTCCGGATTGGATGTATTCGCGACCAATACCGACGATAAGCCCCATACTTGTCACATCAGCTTCAGATTCACTACAGAAAACAGTCCTGGAGGTCAAAGTGTGGACACTCAGGCAACCGCGCACCGAGGAATCCAGAATCAAGTGATTCACTCTACGCGAGGTGGGTGGTCGCAGTTCAGCGCGAGTAATGTCAGCGTACAGTGTAACTAAGCGCTGAATTTAGATGACGTTGTCGGGAGGCTGGGTTTGAGCTTCCCAGGTCATGAGGTGTCGAATGGTTGCGTCTCCCCATCCGTTAGAACGTTTATTTCCTTAAGATTGGTCGCTATTCCGCCACCGAATATCCATAGCGTCAAATGGCGAAGTACAGCAGTTGTTGACGCTGCAAGAGTGTCGAAATAGTCGCTTTTACAGCCATTACAGCTGTTTTCTTCAACTAAGCTTCCCTCCGAACACCCATTCCTGCTGCTCCGCCGCCGTCTTGCGCCGCCGTTCTCCGGCTTTAGAATCGACGCCAGAACTTACTCATTTCCTGTCGATTACGGAGTTTCGAAGATGATGAATGCCATGCAGATGCCAATGAACACCGCCATGCCAATGATGCCGATGATGGGCATGCCGATGATGATGGCCACCATGAAATGCGAAATGGCCGCGGACGCCATGATGTGCACCATGAAGCCGGCCGCCGGCATGGACATGGCTCAGTTCAAGACCAACGCCGAAATGATGGCGATGATGATGAACTGCGGCATGCCGATGATGATGCAGTGCGCCAATATGTCGATGATGTGCATGTCGGCCGATGCCATGGCCATGATGACGGGCATGAACATGATGCCGATGATGGGCATGCCAATGCCGATGATGAAGTGCGTGATGGAATGCACGCTGATGGGTGACAGCATGATGTGCAAAATGATGCCAATGCCGGGCATGAGCATGGACATGATGAAGAACTGCTGCATGCTGATGAACAAAATGATGAACGACTGCGCCATGCCGATGATGATGAGCTGCAACGGCATGCCGATGATGTGCTGCACCTGCTGATAGGTCCGGCGCAATAGAAAACGCCCCGATTATTCGGGGCGTTTTGCATTTCAATCCAGGTCAATCCAGGCGCTCGGGGTAAGTGATCACCAGGAAGGCCACTGCCTCGCTGTCTGCCGGGTTGCGGTAGCGGTGGGGCTGATCGGCGTAGAACAAGATCGAGTCGCCGGTTGAAAGGAGGTAGCGCTCATCGTTGACGCTGACTTCCAACACCCCTTGGGCCACCACCAGGTTTTCCTGGATACCGGGCCCGTGGCCTTCGGAAATCTCCTCGCCCAGCGCCCGCAGGCGGATCTCGTAAAACTCTGACTGGCGCGCCGTATCATAGGGGAACAACGCTCGGCTGATAAACGCACCATCGGCACTGACCAGGCGCTTGCTCTGTTGCGCCGGCAGCACCTCCACCCCCTCAAACGCGCGGTCCTCCAGAAACGCTGCCACCGATACCTTCAAACCCTTGGCAATCTTGCACAGAACCTTGATCGACGGCACGCTGCGCCCGGATTCGATCTGCGCCAGCATCGCTCGGCTCACGCCACAGGCGCGCGCCAACCCGTCCAGGGACAAATGACGCTTGCTGCACAGGCGTTGCAGGTTGTGGGCGACGCACTGGCTGATTACATCGTCGTCAGTGCCGGGCTTGGGCAGCGGTTCAGGTGGTTCTGGAATCACGTGCAGGAAATTCATCGGCCTTACGCCCGGCGGGTATCGCTGGACGTTGCGGCCTGAGCGGTAAACACCGCCAGCCCGGCACGCGCTGCGTACATCGCCCACATCAACTCGGCCGCTGCACGCGCTTGGCGGCGTTTACGGTGGAGAGTGAAGTCGATGACGGTGGCGGATACTTGCATGGGGGCGATCTCTGGTACGTGGGTGACTCAGTGACTCCACAGTAATGCGTGGCGGTTATTTCTTTAAATACTGAGTTTGCATGTGGTAATTCGATTTCGGACTTAGCAAAGAATTCCGGTCCGACGCTGTTGTAGGAAGGGTCTGGTCCGTTAATAAGGAGTGACCTGGCGGGCGTCCCAGCCTTCCCACCACGTGCCCCCCGAATTCCAAGGACCTGCCTGATGCTGTTGCGCCACCCTCCGTTGCTGTTTGCCGCCCTGACGTTAAGCTCGCTGGTGCACGCCGAAGACCTGCAATTGGCCCCGGTCGAAGTCACCAGCAGCGAAGCCAGTGCGGGTGAAGTGGCTGAGGCGCAGCTCAAGAGCGTGCCCGGCGGCACCAACTACATCGACATGAATAGTGTGCAGCAGGGGCGGGTGAGCACCAACGAAGACGTGTTCAAGTACCAGGCCGGGGTATACGCCAAGGCGGCGAACAACGAAGGGGTGAAACTCTCGATTCGCGGTTCGGGCCTGAACCGCAGCCCCGGTTCCCATGCCTCCGGTCTATACGAAATGTTCGATGGCCTGCCGCTGACCGGCCCCGGCGGCACACCTTATGAACTGAAAGACCCGTTGTGGCAAAGCCGCGTCGAGGTGCTGCGGGGCGCCAACGGTTTTGACCAGGGGGCCTTGGCCCTCGGCGGCGCCGTCAACTACGTGACGCGCACCGGCTACGACGCACCCAAGCTGCAACTGCGCTACGAAGCGGGCAGCAAAGGCTACGCCCAGCGCGAGATCAGCTCGGGCCAGGTGCTGGGAGACGCTGACTACTACATCAGCCTCACCGACTCCGAGTCCGACGGCTACCAGCGCCAGAGCGCCGGCACCGGCAAGGGCGTGGCCGCCAACTTCGGCTACCGTTTCAACCCGGACCTGGAAACCCGCTTCTATTTCCGCTACCGCGAAACCACCAACGACACCCCTGGCAAACTCACGCGCAGCCAGATCAGCCATGACCCACGTGCGGCCAACAGCCTCAACGCCGCCCGCGATTCCAAGCGCCTGCAACCAGGGTCTACCTGGATCGCCAACAAAACCACCTTGCAGTTGGATGACAATGCCCGGCTCGAAGTCGGCCTGGCGTACCACGACTACCCGATGGACCTGCGCGAAGGCACCAACCGGCTGAAAGTCGCTTACACCGATATCAGCAGTACCCTCAATTACATCCGCCAGGACACGCTGTTCGGCCACGACAGCAAAACCACCGTTGGCCTGCGCACCACCCAGGCGATGCCCAATAACGGCGCTTCGGAGTACGTGCGCACGCCGGCCGGCAATACTGCTGGCTACGCGCCCGGCACCAAGACCCGTGACTACAGCTACCTGGGTTCCGACACCGTGCTGCATGTCGGTAACGACCTCGAACTGGTCCCCGACCTGTGGCTCACCACCGGCCTGGCGGCGATCTACACGCGTCGCGAGACCCAAGTCACCTACCCAGAAGGCCAGGCGCCGCTCAGCCAGCATGACTGGGACTACGCCCCGCGCATCGGCCTGCGGTATGACTTCACCCCGCAACTGCAGGTGTATGGCAACCTGAGCCGTTCGGTCGAGCCGCCGCATGCGTGGTCGATGATCTGGGGTTCGAACAAATACTTTCCTAAAAACAGCGGCCCGGCCACCGGCCTGCAGCGCGAAGGCGTGAGCCTGAAAAACCAGACCGCCACCACTTTGGAAATCGGCGGCCGTGGTGACACGTGGCTCGGCCAGTGGGACCTGGCGCTGTACCGCTCCGAAGTACGCCATGAGTTGCTCACAGTGGAAACCCAGGCCCAGACGTCGACCAGCAACGCCATCGTCGCTGAAAACAATGCCAGCCCGACAATTCACCAGGGCGTGGAACTCAGCCTGCTCAGCCCGTTATGGGAAGGCGGCCGCAATGGCCAGCTCACCCTGCGCCAGGCTTACACCTTCAGTGACTTCCACTACCGCGACGATGACCGTTTCGGCGACAACACCTTGCCGGGCATCCCTAAGCATTACTATCAGGCGCAAGTGCGCTACAGCCATCCGACCGGTTTCTACACCAGCCTCAACACCGAGCATTCATCAAGAGTGGCGGTGGACTACGCCAATTCCTACTACGCCGCGTCCTACACCATTCTCGGCGCTACCTTCGGCTACGACGCACCCAAGCAGGATTGGCAAGCTTGGGTCGACCTGCGCAACCTGACCAACCGGCGCTACGCCAATACCGTCACGCCGGGGTATGACGACAAGGGCGTAGACGTGGCGCGCTCCACGCCAGCGGACGGCCGTGGCCTCTACACCGGCGTGTCATGGAGCTGGCGCTAAAGGAACGTAATTTTTACAACACCCCCGTTCCACTGTATGAGCCCGGCCTGCCGGCGATAGCGATCTTAAGGGCGCCATCGCCGGCAAGCCGGGCTCCTGCAGTGGGCAGCATCCGACATAGGAGCGGCACTTGCTCCTACACCGTTTTACTGGCATTGTTTGCGCAATTGGCAACTATTCCCATTTGAGATCTTTTTGCGCATGCATGACATTCCGGCCGCGCTGGGCGACTCCGTCCGGCAGCAGACCCTCACGGCGATGTACAGCGAGCACCACGGTTGGTTGCATGGCTGGCTGCGCAAGAAGCTCGGGTGTTCCCAACATGCTGCCGACCTTGCCCATGACGCCTTCATTCGCGTCTTGATGCTGGCCGAACCCCAACAGATCAAAGAGCCGCGTGCATTCCTTGCCACCACGGCAGGGCGGTTGCTGATCGATGGCGCCCGTCGTCGTCGCATCGAAAAAGCCTACATGGAAGCCCTGGTGATCCAGAGCGAAGACGCAGGCATGCCCGACCCGGCCGCTATTCATGTGGCGCTGCAAGCCCTGGAACGCATTGCTGAGATGCTTGCCGGATTGCCGGCCAAGGCCCGCGAAGCGTTCCTCTTGAGTCGTCTCGATGGGCTGACCTACAGCGAAATCGCCACACGTCTGGACGTGTCACCCAGCACCGTCAAAAACTACATCTCCAGCGCGCTGGTGCACTGCTACCACAGCCTGCACCCGGCAGACCCGCTGGCATGAGTTCCGAACAGATCATCCAGCAAGCGGCGCAGTGGCTGACCCGCCTGCACGACGAGGGCGTCACCGAAGCGGGCCCCCCCCGCGGGGACACCAAGCGGGGGGGCCCCCCCCCCCCAGGGCGGGGGCACC
>NZ_JBBGYS010000023.1:0-97707 GCF_037479595.1 Pseudomonas sp. MYb541
AAAACCCCTGTTTGCTAACGCAAACAGGGGTTTTGTTTATGTAGAAGTCCATGAATTTCATCGGCACGTCGCTAGCGCAACGGTCCGATACACAGAATTTCTTGACGACCATAGAGCATTGGAACCACCTGATCCCATCCCGAACTCAGCAGTGAAACGATGCATCGCCGATGGTAGTGTGGGGTTTCCCCATGTGAGAGTAGGTCATCGTCAAGATTGAATTCCGAAACCCCTGTTTGCTAACGCAGACAGGGGTTTTGTCGTTTAGGACTATTAAGTCACTGTGCTTCGTAATCTCCTCGCAAATGCCTACCGCCAGTCGGTTTCCTACATAAAAAAAGGAAATACCTCATAAATTCCTAAGATTTACCAAGCCTTGGCCGAAAGCCTGACGAGCCATGCGTGCACCGAAATAGAGCGGCCCGAGAGTCCGCCTATACCGCAACATGGAATGTTCCACTCGGCACGCTCACCCCCCTTTGGCAAAAGAAGTCGATGAAATGAATCTCAAGTTCAGTCATAAAATTCTGTTGGCCGCGTCAGGCGTCGTGGTTCTGGCCTTCGCGTTATTCACCCTCTACAACGACTACCTGCAACGCAGCACCATCAAGCAGAACCTGGAGTCGTCCATTCAGCAATCCGGTGAGCTCACCGCTAGCAGCGTGCAAAACTGGCTTAGTGGGCGAATACTGGTACTCGAAAGTCTGGCGCAAAACGTAGCCCAGCAGGGCAATGGCGCAGACCTTCCGGGATTGGTCGATCAGCCCGCCTTCACTACCAACTTCCAGTTCACCTATGTCGGTCAAACCAACGGCGTATTCACGCAGCGCCCCGACGCGAAGATGCCCGATGGCTACGACCCACGCCAGCGCCCCTGGTACAAGCAAGCGGTGGCTGCTGACAAAACTATGCTGACTCCGCCTTACATGGCGGCGGTAGGCGGGCAGATCGTGACTATCGCTTTGCCGGTGAAAAAGAATGGTGAGCTACTGGGTGTCGTTGGTGGTGACCTGAGCCTGCAAACCCTGGTGAAGATCATCAACTCGGTGGACTTTGGTGGCATCGGTCATGCGTTCCTGGTCAGCGGCGATGGTCAGGTCATCGTCAGTCCCGACCAGGCTCAGGTGATGAAGAACCTCAAGGACATCTACCCTGGCACTCAGGTGCGTATCGAGAAGGTCAGTCAGGAAGTGGTCCTTAATGGCCAGGAACGTATCTTGTCGTTCACGCCTGTGAGCGGCCTGCCAGGTGCGGATTGGTATATCGGTCTTTCGATCGATAAAGGCAAGGCCTACGCACCGTTGGGTAAATTTCGTACCTCAGCGCTGATCGCCATGTTGATTGCCGTGGTGGCGATTGCAGTACTCTTGAGCCTGCTGATCCAAGTTTTGCTGCGTCCTCTGACCACCATGGGCGTAGCCATGCAGGATATTGCCCAGGGCGAAGGCGACCTGACCCGTCGTTTGGATGTCACCAGTAAAGACGAGTTTGGTGAGGTAGGGAGCGCGTTCAACCAGTTCGTAGAGCGTATCCACGCCTCCATCTCCGAGGTGTCTTCTGCAACACGCCAAGTGCATGATTTGTCTCAGCGTGTCATGGCATCTTCCAACGCCTCGATCATCGGCTCCGACGAGCAGAGCGCGCGCACCAACAGTGTGGCTGCCGCGATCAACGAATTGGGTGCCGCTACTCAGGAAATCGCACGTAACGCTGCCGACGCTTCGCAGCATGCCAGCGGTGCCAGCGAACAGGCTGATGATGGACGCAAAGTGGTAGAGCAAACCATCCTGGCAATGTCGGAACTGTCGCAAAAGATCAGCCTATCTTGCACCCAGATCGAGACCCTGAACGCTAGCACCGACAACATTGGTCATATCCTTGATGTGATCAAAGGCATCTCCCAGCAGACCAACCTGCTCGCGCTCAACGCTGCGATCGAGGCTGCCCGTGCGGGAGAAGCGGGTCGTGGGTTTGCCGTGGTCGCTGATGAAGTGCGCAACCTGGCACACCGTACGCAGGAGTCCGCCGAGGAGATCCACAAGATGATCACCTCACTGCAGGTGGGGTCGCGTGAAGCGGTGACCACCATGAACGCCAGCCAGGCCTCCAGCGAAGAAAGTGTCGAGGTGGCCAACCAGGCCGGTGAACGGCTTATCAGCGTGACGCAGCGGATCGTTGAAATCGATGGCATGAACCAATCCGTCGCTGCCGCCACCGAAGAGCAGACGGCTGTGGTGGAAACACTCAATGTCGACATCAACCAGATCAACCTGCTGAACCAGCAAGGCGTGACCAATCTCAACGAAACGTTGAAGGATTGTGATGCCTTGTCTCAACAGGCCAGCCGTTTGAAACAACTGGTCGACAGCTTCAAAATCTGAGTCTGAATGAACAGGAGCGAATGTCTCGCTCCTGTTCTTCAACCAAGCATCTGGCGCACATTCCCCAGTGCGCTTTCGGCGAACTCTCGCACAAACTGCTCAAACCCCGCCTGCGCCATTTCTATCGGCTCGCCGATCAGTGTCCAGGTTGCCCTGGAGCGGCTTGAGCCAAGTGCTTCAACGTGCATCGCTGCCCACAAACGCGCCAGGCCCAACGTGTTGTAAATCGTGGTCCAGGTCATACACATGGCCTGTTCGTCCCGACTGTTGAGTTGTTCCACGACGCAATGACCATTGTGGAAGAATTTGGTGCGTAAAGCGCCCACGCCCTGGCCTGTCATTTCAATGTGGGATAGGGCGGGAATGAAGGCATCAAAGCCTGCAAAGTGACCCACCACACTCCACAGTCGGGTGGCCTCGCAGTCGACCACGACAGAGGTCAGCACAGGCGTTCCACGTGGGTTGTGAATCAATGTATCGGGTTGCAGCGGTTTCATGGGGATGTCCTGAAGCGGTTCAAAGAAAGCCTATGGTTTTGAGGTGGTCGCAGCCCTTGCGTAGCAGCGACGGGGTCTTTTCGGGGTAGTGGGTACCCATTTCTTCCACGACCTTACGCGCGTTGGCGCAATCGATCATTGAGGTGTCGCCAATGTCTTCACCTAGCTCATCCAGATAAAAGCCCAATACACCAAACAGTGCATTTTCGCGGCTGACGGTGCGTAAGGCCTGTTGCCAGTGCGCGACACTGACCCGGTCGAATACGTAGCCCGCCTGGTTGAACGCATCAAGATACTGAGCCCAACTCAAAGGCTGCGGGTTATGCAGGTTGAATACGTATCGCGCAGCTTCAAAACGGCCGCAATGGAACGCAACAAAGCCAGCAAAAAAATCCACAGGCATCAGGTCGAAATTCACCTCGAAACGAGGCACCAGACCCAATTGCAGCGAGCCCTTGAGCATCAGCATCAGACGATTTTGCTGTGGCTGGCAAACACCGCTTCGGGTGTTGAAGCTGATGTTGCCCGGACGGTGAATGTTCACCCAGGAACCTTGCGTTACCGCGTGCGCCAGCCAGCGCTCGGCGACCCATTTGGACAAGTTGTAACCATTTTTGATGTAAATGGGAGGGGTCGACGCGGCAGGCGTTTCGAGGACGTGGCCATCCGCGTCGATGTTGCTGCATGCCGACAAGGTCGACACGTAATTGAGCACTTTTTTGCAGTGGGTCTCACACAGGCGCAGACACTCCAGCACGGGGTCTACGTTGTCTTTTACCAGCGAGGCATAATCCATCACGTGATTGACCTGCGCTGCGTTGTGCACAACCACACCGTAGTTGCGTGCAAGGTGTTCATACGTATCGTCAGCTAAACCCAGGCGTGGCTGGCTGATATCCGCGGCATAGACCTGCACCCGGTTCAAGTCCAAGTGTTCAAGGCGGTGCTCGCGCAATGCCTCGGTGAATCGCGCAGCTGCCGGTTGATCTGGATGCTCTCGCACCAGACACGCAACGTGCGTGGCACCCTTTGCCAGCAGCGCTTCGACAATATGCACACCAATAAAGCTGTTGGCGCCTGTCACGATGACTCTGCCGCGATCACCGGCGCGATCCTCAGGCAATACCTGAATAACGTTTTCACGCTGCGCATCCCTTACCGCAAGACCGGAAGACGTGTCGGGCAGCGCACCATTCTCCATCAACAACGCGAGGGTACGGATCGTCGGTGTTTCAAAGAATCGGTTCAAAGGCAGGCTGCGGCAAAATTGCTTTCGAATGCGCAGCAACAGCGTCGACAGCAATATGGAGTGGCCGCCAAGATTGAAGAAGCTGTCATCAATCGACAGCGCTTCCATGGGCAACCGCAGCAGCTCACGCCACAACGCCACCAGTTGCATTTGAAGGGGCGTTTGCGCAGTCTGTCCAGCGCCCGTCAACGTCGGTTGGGCCGGTAATGCGAGTAAGGCCGCGCGATCGATTTTGCCGTTACTTGAGCAAGGCAGGCTGGGTAGTTCGGTCCACACGCCAGGCTGCAAATAGTCTGGCAGCCACTGTTGTGCATGCTGCTTCAGGTCGCTCAGCGTGGCATCAGGTTCTGGTTGGGCGACGACACTGCGAATCCTGTATTTATCATCAATCACCACCGCCAGTTGGCGATACAGTCGACTGTCGCGCAGACACTGTTCGATTTCCTGAGGCTCGACCCGAATTCCGCGAATTTTCACCTGCGAGTCCCGCCGTCCGCCCAACTCGATACCTTCGGCAGTCCATTTCGCGAGGTCGCCACTACGATAGGCGCGCACGGTCTGGCCACCCGGCAGGGCCAGCTTTATGAAGGGGGAGACTGGCAACTGCACGGCATTCAAATACCCCAGGCTTACTCCGGGGCCGACGATGTAAAGTTCGCCTATTACCTGTTCATCCACGGGTTGCAGTTCATCGTCGAGGATCAACACCTGGCTGTTGGCGATGGGGCGGCCCACGTTGCGATTGCTGTCCCCGAGTTGCAGCGTTCGATGGGTGACCAGTACCGTCGCCTCGGTGGGGCCGTAGAGATTGTGAAGGTCGCATTGACCCGCCAAACGCTCGATCACGTAGGGCTCGCAGGCGTCGCCACCGGTGAACAGGTGCATCAAACCCAGGGGTTGATCCAGCGGCAGGATGCTGAGCAGCGCCGGAGGTAGGAACGCGTGGCTGATGTGTTGTTGGCGGATCAACTCGACCAATTGCAGCGGATCGCGCCGTTGCGTTTCGCTGGGGACGATCAATTGCGCGCCGGCGATCAGGGTGGGGAAAATGTCCATCAGTGATGCATCGAAATTCACCGAGGCAAACTGCAACACGCGACTCTGTTCGCTCAGCGCCATTTGGCTGCCAAACCAGGCGGTGAAGTGAGCGAGGTTGGCCTGGCTGAGCAGCACACCCTTGGGCCGTCCCGTGGAGCCCGAAGTGAAGAGCACCATGCACGGTGATTCAAGCTCCGTGGGATGCTGCGAGGGGCTTGCTGTGTGTGGTGTACCAAAAGTGCTCACATCCAGTGAAACGAAATGCTCACGCAACGGGTGGGCGCCGCCATCCAGCAACACGCGGGCCCGTGCGCTGTCCAGCATGGCCTGCTGGCGCTGTGGCGGGTCATCCGGAGCCAATGGCAGGTACACTGCGCCGCAGCCGAGCACTGCGAGAATGCTGGCGTATAATTCGGTGGACTTCTCCAGGCAAACACCGACCACGGCTGGGCGCTCAATGCCCTCCAGTAACGGTTCCAGCTGTTGCTGGATGGTCAGGGCCTGAGCCTGCAGTTGCCGGTAAGTTGTCACGTTGCCCGCAATGTACAGTGCGGGTCGCTCGGCGAAGGCAAGAAGGCTGGCCTGCAATCGTTCGATCATGGGTACTTGAGCCGCCTGCAACAGCGCTGGGTCTGCCGTACGATTGAACCGATGCTCAAACGCCAGCACGTCCAGCCGCAGGAGGTCTTGCTCAGGCCAGGCATTGGCATGTGCCTCTGGCGGCAAATACTCAGGGTCACGTGCGAAGCTGCTGACCTGCAACGCTACCCATTCAGTCAGCACCTGCGTTGCTTGCAAACGCAATCGCTGGCCATTTCCGCTGGGCTCTGCCGCCAGCTCCAGTACAGCTAGCAGGTGTCGGTTGCGGTCATACCCGCGCAATTGCAGTGCAGGCAGCCCGTGTTCGGTCAGAGGGCCGATGCCCAGGCGCAGGCTGATATGGGCGACTTCTGCCAAGTGCTTTGGCAATGGCTGGCTCCCGTCTTCGACCACCAAGTCGACGGCTTCCTCACCGGACCTATGGCCGTATTGCTCCAGGACTTGCTTTACGCGGTCCAGGGCTTGGCTGACACCGACCCATCCAATGGTCAGGCATCTCATGCTGCTCTCCCGGCCAGTGGTAAATAGTCGCTCAGGGCGTGTGCCACGCTTGGCGTCTGCAACAAACCGCTATGGTGCAGAAAACTTGTGATGTTGCCGATCATTGGGTGTTGTCGGGTGATGGGGAAATCCAGTGCGTCTATTTCCTCCCTTAGTGCCTGGCGGAGGCTGGCGCTGACGTCCAGGTGTTCGATCAGTTGCAGGTCAAAGGATTTCTGCAGGTCGTTGGTCAGATAGTGGGCCAGAAATGTTGGCAGGACATGGGCGATGATGTCGCGATCTTCCGGGCTCGCCGCCTCCCAGTACAGGCGAACCAGGCGTGTCCAGAATTGGGCATGACGTCCTTCGTCAAAGAGATGATCGGCCATCATGCCGCGGATCGACGACTTGACGCTGTCGTCCTTGGCGAAAGCTGCCACGTCATGAGTCACGGTGTTCTCGGCGATGGCCACACCAATCAACCCGACGGCATCACGCAGGTGCGAAGGCGCCAGCGCCTGGGCTGCGGGCAGGGCACGGCTGAGTTCGATTTGCGCGGGCAGGTCGAGTGGTTGTATGCCGGTGATTGCCACGGCCTGTTGCAGAAAGTCCAGCGCGACCAGAGCGTGATAATCCTCGTCCACCACGATGGTCATTGCATCGTAGCGACAGGCGAGGGGGAAGGGCACGGCGAAGCGGTTCTTGGCGATGCGGCGGGCGACGTCATCGACGATTTCGGTTTCGAAAATCACCACGTCATTGATGAATTTGTAGAAGCTTTGTACCAGTACAAAATCGCGCCATTGCGAACAGTGATCGAGAAACGTCGCGCCTAATACCAGGGGTTGACGGCTCAGTGGATAGATCAGGTTTTCGTCGTTCTCCAATACGCGCCGAGGCCGTGTACGAATGGTTGCACGGCGCTCCCAGTCGTCTGCGATGGAGCGGTAGTCAGCGCTATTCATGAGTGCACCGCCTGCAACGAGGCCCGTACGGTGTCCCAGAACGCTATGCGGTTTTCCACGGCATCGAGAGCCGCTTCATTGGCTTGTTCCTTGTGGTTCGCGTCGTTGCCGATCAGGCGTTGGAGCAACTGTTGCGCCCCGGGCTCATGGCCCTGGGTGTCCAGTTCGATGTGACGGTTCATATAATGGGCCAGGACGGGAGCCTGTCGATTGATGACTTCGCTACCCTGCAACAAGCGTTCAAACATCGCTGGGATGACGCTTTCACGGCCATGTAGGAACGCCGCTGCTACAGAATGGGTAGGGGCGTTCAAGGCGATGAGCAAGGTGCTTTCGACAAAGCGGGACACGCCCTGTGGCACATCGATCTGCTGCAACGCTGACCGCGCCTCGAGGCCTCGACGTTGTAGCGTGATAAAGGTATCGATGGCGGCGGTGCTGGCGCCCACTTCAATCATCGCCTCTCGGTACAGCTCGAAATGGCTGCAATAACCTCCCTCGGGACGCTCATCCGACTCTTCGCCCAGCACGATCTCGTTGATAAGGCGTGTGGCATGTGGGTCAATCGGTGGAAGCCAGGGTAGTCGCGTGCAAGTCAGATCTTGTTGCAGGCGTTTGGTAAGGGTCATGAAGTCCCATACTGCAAATACGTGGCTTTCCATAAAAAGTTGTAACTTGCTAAGTGAAGTTATTTCTTCAAATAACAGGTGATTGCATAACTGTTGTTTCTTTTGTTGAAGCAAAGTTGGGTGCATGGTTGATGCCTATAAGTTGTTGCGACTGCTCGTGGAGCAGTGATGGCTCTTGCAGCCGGAAGAAGACAGCTAACGTTTAACCAGGCTCAAGACAGGGTGCGCCATAGACTTGAGCTGGCAAGGTCAATTTAAGTACTTGACTATCAATGAGCGATAATAAGCTGATTAAGTGAAGGGGTGAGATTATAAGTGTATGAGATGTTTTTTCGAAAAGTTACATGTGGTGGGCAAATTGTTTTATAGCGGTGGGAAGTTTCCGGGGTGGAAGTAGACTTAATCTAATAAGGCTTATAAGTTGGAAGTGTCAGCGCGGAGCTCACCCCGGATGGGATAAACCCCGCAATGTCTGTGGGTCAAAGCGAGTGCTGGGAAAACTATCTGTCGGGTGCGCCGAGGCCATTGAGATAAGTGGCGATGACCTCCATGCCACGCGTCAGGTGATTGCGCAGTGTCAGGATGCTTTCTTCGATCTTTTTCTGCGCCACCAGGTTCAGCAATTCGCGGTGATCTTCCTGGGAGGTCTCGCCCAGTCCCATTGCCTCAAGGTTGAAGCGTAAAAAACGTTCCTCTTCATTCAATCCGTGCTCGACCAGCTTGAGCAATCGCTGATTGGGTGCCTTGCCATACAGGACCATGTGAAACAGGCGGTTCAGGCGGCCAATCTCGGTATAGTCCTTTTCCTGTTCCAGGGCAGTTATATAGGCCTCTGCCTCGGCAATATCGGCGGCGGTCAGCAATGGGGTCGACAAGCGCAACGCTTCGGACTCCAGCAGCATGCGCAGGGCGTAGGTCTCAGCCGAATTGTCTTCGATCAATGGCGCAACCACTGCACCCTTGTGCGTCACCACGTGCAGCAATGACTGTGCTTCAAGCTGTCGCAAGGCCTCGCGCACCGGCATGCGGCTGACCCCAAACAGGCTGGCCAACTCTTGCTGGCGCATGGCAGTCCCACACGGCAATCGACCATCGAGAATGGCGTTACGCAAGGTTTCTTCAATCACGGAACGAGCAAGATGGGCGGGAATAGAACCGCTGATCTTGATGCTGTTCAAAGGGTTCGGCTTCTGCGTCACGGCTACGCTATCCTACTACTTGAATGGGCATGGCTAATTGGATCCAATGAACACTAGAGACTGCCTACCAGCTTGTCAAACGGGCAAGGTTTTCGGCTTGTAAGCGGCTAAACATGGGGCTCTTGGTGCTCACACAGTATTTTTGCAACGTCTTACAGTCATGCTATGAACTGAACGCTTCGCGTCGCAGATTTATTCCAGAGTGAGTGCCGGCAATGGGCATTCACCGGAACATTCCAGTCTATAGATATTCACTAACGGTATTTAAAGTGCTGGTCTTATATCTATAAAGTCACGCTCCTGTCTGACCGGGAGTGAATTCATGTCCGCCGCCTCTACTGCTCCAACAGCGACCCTTAACGCCCAAGCCTTCGAGATTCGCCCGCTTCCCGGCAGCGTGGGGGCCGAGATCATAGGCCTGGATCTGACCCGCCCGATCGATGACCATGACTTTGCGCGGATTCATCGTGCGCACCTCGATCATCATGTCGTGGTCTTTCGTGACCAACGTATCACTCCCGAGCAACAAATTGCCTTTAGCCGTCGCTTCGGCGTGCTGCAGATCCATGTACTCAAACAATTCCTGTTGGCTAACCATCCGGAAATCCTGATCGTCTCCAATATCATCGAAAACGGCCAATCCATCGGCCTGGGGGATGCGGGGAAATTCTGGCATTCGGACCTGTCCTATAAAGAACTACCAAGCCTGGGTTCAATGCTGCATGCCCAGGAGCTGCCCTCTGAGGGCGGCGACACCTTATTCGCCGACATGCATAAAGCCTGGGACCATTTGCCCGAACATCTGCGCAAAGCTGTTGAAGGCCGCAGCGCGGCGCACTCCTACACCGCGCGCTACAGCGAAACCAAATTCGAAGGCAACTGGCGCCCCACGTTGACCCCTGAGCAGCTCGCCCAGGTTGCGGAAGTCGTACACCCGGTCGTGCGCACCCACCCGGAAAACGGCCGCAAAGCGCTGTTCGTCAGTGAGGGTTTCACCACGCGTATCGTCGGTCTGCCGGAAGACGAAAGCCGTGATCTGCTAGCCCAGCTTTACGCACACAGCGTATTGCCGCAAAACATCTATCGTCACCAATGGCAGCCCCACGACATGGTGTTCTGGGACAACCGCTCGCTGATTCACCTGGCCGCCGGCTGCCCCAGTCATTTGCGCCGCAAGCTGTACCGCACCACCATCCAGGGCGACGCGCCTTTTTGAAAGGGCTTGCACTCCTTCCCCCAATCGCACGAGAGTTGAAATGAACGCGCGCTTGCCAGGCCACGCGGCCAGCAACTTGAACGCTGTCGAACCGCTGCTGGCGGTAGACCATGTAAGCCTTGAATACCGCACCCCCGAACGCGTGGTGCGGGCCACTCACCAAGTGAGTTTCGAGATCGACCCTGCCGACCGCTTCGTGTTGCTTGGCCCCTCGGGCTGCGGCAAATCCACCTTGCTCAAGTCCATTGCCGGGTTTATCAGGCCCTGCGAAGGCGAGATCCGCCTGTTGGGGCAAAAGGTCGAACAACCGGGCCCGGACCGCATCGTGGTGTTTCAGGAATTCGACCAGTTACCACCGTGGAAAACCGTCAAACAGAACGTGATGTTCCCATTGCTGGCTTCGAAAACCTTGAAACGCGCCGAGGCCGAAGCGCGCGCGCTGCACTACCTCGACAAAGTCGGCCTCACGGCGTTTGCCGATGCCTATCCCCACACGCTTTCCGGCGGGATGAAGGCCCGTGTCGCCATCGCCCGTGCGTTGGCCATGCAGCCGAAAATCCTATTGATGGACGAACCCTTCGCTGCCCTCGATGCCCTGACCCGGCGCAAAATGCAGGAAGAACTGTTGCTGCTTTGGGAGGAGGTGCGCTTCACCCTGTTGTTCGTCACCCACTCCATCGAAGAAGCGCTGGTGGTGGGCAATCGCATCCTGTTGCTCTCGCCTCATCCAGGGCGCGTGCGTGCCGAAATCCACAGTCATCAATACGACCTGCACAGCCTCGGCGGTGTGGAATTCCAGGCGTCGGCGCGGCGGATTCATCGCTTGCTGTTCGATGAAGCGCCCGAGGCCGAACGTGAGTTGGGTTTCGCTGATATCCGCATCGCGTATTAAGGGGAACATCCATGCGCCAGGAATATGAAATTACCCTAGAACCGCTGCTCAGCGTCCCTGTCGAGCGCGAACTGCCCCTGCGCCAACGCCTGTGGCAACAAGGCTGGCTGCGCAAAGGCCTGATCCTGATCGTGCTCGCGATCCTCTGGGAAGCCGTCGCGCGCTACCAGAACAACGACCTGTTGTTGCCGAGCTTCCTGCAAACCTTTCACGCGCTGTACGACGGCCTGCTCAGCGGCGAATTGCTGAGCAAGGTGAGCATTTCACTGGTGGTGCTGATCAAGGGTTACCTGATCGGCATCGTGCTGGCGTTTGCCCTGACCACCTTGGCGGTGTCGACCCAATTGGGCCGCGATCTGCTGAGCACCTTGACCTCGATGTTCAACCCGCTGCCGGCCATCGCGTTGTTGCCGCTGGCGCTGCTGTGGTTTGGCCTGGGGCAGAACAGCCTGATCTTTGTACTGGTGCATTCGGTGTTGTGGGCGCTGGCGCTCAACACGTATTCCGGGTTCCTCGGCGTGTCCGAAACCCTGCGCATGGCCGGGCGTAATTATGGCCTCAAGGGCATGCGTTTTGTGCTGTTCATCTTGATCCCGGCGGCACTGCCGTCGATCCTCGCAGGCCTCAAGATCGGGTGGGCATTTGCCTGGCGCACGCTGATTGCCGCCGAGTTGGTGTTCGGTGCCACCAGTGGCAAGGGCGGCCTGGGTTGGTACATCTTCCAGAACCGTAACGAGCTGTACACAGACAAGGTGTTTGCCGGACTGGCGGTGGTGATCCTGATCGGACTGCTCGTGGAAAACCTGGTATTTGACACCTTTGAGCGCCTGACCGTGAAGCGTTGGGGTATGCAGCGCTAAACAGGAATGATTGCTCTTTGTCCACCGTGAAGCCGATAATGCTGACGGAATCTGACGCCCCCTTGGCGTCAGGCGTATCCGGTAAAAGGATTTACGACGATGCGGTTTTTTGTTTTGGCAGCGGCCTTGTTACTGTCGACCTCGGTCTTCGCGGAGTTTGTGCCCGAGGTGGTCAGCATGCCCAAGCCGCTTTATCCCAGTCACCTGACCTTCACCCAAGGGCATGCGCGCATCAGCTTGAATATTCACAACGACGGTACGGTCAGTGATGTCAAAGCGCTCAGCGCCACCAAGCCGGCGTTTGGTGAGGCTGCCGTGGCTGCGGCTACACTCTGGCGCTTCAAGCCGTGGACGGTCAGTGCCGATCGGCCGGCGGTGCTCGACGCGCAGAACGATATGATTTTCACGCCCGAACCGCCTAAGAAGGAAGCGACTCAGCTTACCTTCACCCAAACCACTTACCAATCCTGCAGTGCACTGACGGAAGAAGTCAGCCAGTTCCGTCGTGAGCATCCCACCCGGCCGTTGATTGCGATGAAGAGTTTTGCCATTACCCGGGTGGCGGTGATGTTCCCGGCGTTGAGCGGCAAAAGCGATTACAACGAAGGCCTGACGCGCGCCGACGAACTGGAAAACTCCCTGCCGGACATCGTGCGCAAATGCCAGGCTCATCCCAAGGCCGCCTACGCGGATTACCTGCCGCGCAATTTGAAGCGTTACCTGTAAAGCCTGCTACGATTGCGCCCAGTTCACTCTCGATGGGTCACGAGTGCTTGGCATGCAACTACCGGATATGAACCTGCTGGTCGCCCTCGACGCCTTGCTCGACGAGGGGAGTGTAGTGGGCGCCGCACGCCGCATGAATCTCAGCCCGGCGGCCATGAGCCGCACCCTCACGCGTATCCGCGAAGCCGTCGGCGACCCGATCCTGGTGCGCGCCGGTCGCGGCCTAGTGCCAACGCCTAAAGCCCTGCAGTTGCAAGGCCAGGTGCGCAACGTGGTGGAGCAGGCGGCGCTGCTGTTCCGGTCGGCGGACCAAGTGGATTTGAGTACATTGCGCCGTCGCTTCAGCGTGCGCGCCAATGACTTTTTCATCGGCGTGTATGGCGGTCGCCTGTTCGACACCATGGAGCGCATGGCACCGCTGTGCGAGTTGTGCTTCGTGCCCGAAGGTGACACCGATGACGAAGCCCTGCGCGAAGGCCGGTTGGATTTACGCGTGAGCAACACCCTGCCGGTCACCCCCGAAGTGAAGGTGCAGAACCTGTTCTCCACCACTTTTGTCGGCTTGGCGCGGGAAGACCATCCGTTGTTCGACGAAGAAATCACCGCTGCACGTTTTGCCAGCTATTCCCACATCAGCATCTCGCGGCGCGGCATTGCCCGTGGGCCGATCGACACCGCGTTGAACGCCCAGGGCCTGGAGCGCCGTGTCGCGATGATCGCCCCCGGTTTCCACGGCGCGATGTTCATGCTGCCCGATTCCGACCTGCTGCTGCCGGTGCCCAAGGAAGCGCTGTTGAGCGCCAACCGCCTGAAGCTGCCCCTGCGGTCGTTCGCCCTGCCAATCTCGTTGCCAACACTGGTACTCGCCCAATCCTGGCACCCGCGCTTCGATAAAGACCCCGCTCACAAATGGCTGCGCGAAACCATGCGCGAGAGTTGCCACGCCACCTGGCTCGAAGCCCAGCCCACCTGACACCCCAAGACCTCTGTAGGAGCCGGCAAGCCGGCTCCTACACACGTCAAGGATTGCGTCTGGCGCAGTTATATCCTGCCAATAAGTAACTTTTTGTCATGTGTGTGCCTGATTAAACTGCTCGGGTATTTAACATTCCGAGTTACCTGTTCATGACCTCCCTCGCTGCCCCCACCCTTGCGGCCGCAGCCAAACCCACTGCTATGACCCCACCCGTATTCGGCCCGCGCATCATCATCGGGCTGGTCGGCGTGTTGCTGGCGGTGCTGGTCTCCGGCCTCAACGAGATGGTCACCAAAGTGGCCCTCGCGGATATCCGTGGTGCGCTGTACATCGGCTTTGACGAAGGCACCTGGCTGGTCGCGGCTTACACCGCGACTTCCGTGGCGGCCATGGCGTTTGCGCCCTGGTGTTCGGTGACCTTTTCGCTACGTCGCTTCACGCTGTGCGCCATCGGCCTGTTCACTGTGCTGGGCATCCTGTGTCCGTTTGCGCCGAACTACGAAAGCCTGCTGGTGCTGCGCACCGTGCAAGGCCTGGCCGGCGGCGCGCTGCCGCCGATGCTGATGACCGTGGCCCTGCGTTTCCTGCCGGCCAACGTCAAGCTGTACGGCTTGGCCGGCTACGCGCTCACGGCCACCTTCGGCCCGAGCCTCGGCACGCCCCTGGCGGCGTTGTGGACCGAGTATGTCGGCTGGCAGTGGGCGTTCTGGCAGATCGTCGCGCCGTGCCTGCTGGCCATGGTCGCCGTGGCCTACGGGCTGCCGCAGGACCCGACGCGCCTGGAGCGCTTCAAGCAGTTCAACTGGCGCGGCCTGCTGCTGGGCTTTCCGGCGATCTGCATGCTGGTTATCGGCATCCTGCAAGGCAACCGGCTGGACTGGTTCGAGTCGGGCCTGATCACCTTCCTGCTGTGTGGCGGCAGCCTATTGCTGGTGCTGTTCATGGTGAATGAATGGTCGCAGCCGATACCGTTCTTCAAATTGCAGATGCTTGGCCTGCGCAACCTGTCGTTCGCGTTGATTGTGCTGGCGGGCGTGCTGATGGTGCTGACCTCGGTGATCATCATCCCGTCGAGCTTTCTCGCCCAGGTCCAGGGTTACCGCCCGCTGCAAACCGCGCCGGTGATGCTGCTGATGGCGATCCCTCAGTTGATCGCGCTGCCGCTGGTGGCGGCGCTGTGCAACCTGCGCTGGGTCGATTGCCGCTGGGTGTTGGGGATCGGCCTGGGCATGCTGGTGCTGTGTTGCGTGGGCAGTGCGCACCTGACATCGGAGTGGATTCGCGACGATTTCTACGGCCTGTACCTGCTGCAGATCTTCGGGCAACCGATGGCCGTGTTGCCGCTGCTGATGCTTTCCACCGGCAGCATCCAGCCCATGGATGGGCCGTTCGCGTCCGCCTGGTTCAACACCATCAAAGGCCTGGCCGCCGTGATTGCTACCGGCGTACTCGATACCTTGACCACCCAACGCCTGCACTTCCACTCGACCATGTTGGTCGATCGCTTGGGCAATTCGCCCCTGGCCGACGGTGACGCGCCGGGCCTGGCGCACCGCCTGCACGAGCAGGCCGTGGTGCTGACTTCTTCGGATCTGTACTACGTCATGGCTGCGGTCGCGGTGGCGTTGATCCTGCTGATTTTCTGGATGCCCACGCGGATCTTTCCGCCTCGCGCACCGACTTGATAGAAAGGACTGTTCATGAAACGCAAAGACAAAATCGCCGTCTCCGTCATCGCCGTATTTGCCGTCGGCGTGTTGGTGTACCTGGTCGCGCCGGGCGTGCTGGGCAGCAAGCGCCAGACCACCAACGACGCCTTCGTCGCTGCTGACTTCACCCTGGTGGCGCCGCGCGTGGCCGGCTTTATCAAAGAGGTGCTGGTGGAAGACAACCAGCGCGTCAAGGCCGGGCAACTGCTGGCACTGATCGACGACCGCGACTTCCGCGCTGCCGCGCAGGCGGCCGACGCCGATACCTTGGTGGCCCAGGCCCAACTGAAAAACGCCACGGCGACTCTGGAGCGGCAAAGTTCGGTCATCGCCCAGGCCCAGGCCACCGTCGCGGCAGATCGCGCCGAAATGGCCTTCGCCGAGCATGAGTTGAACCGCTACAACCACCTCGCCGGAGTCGGCGCCGGCACCGTGCAGAACGCTCAGCAAGCCAAGACCCGTATTGACCAGGCCACCGCGCGCCTGGCGAATGCCACAGCCGTGCTGGCGGCGGAACGCAAGCAAGTGGAAATCCTCACCGCCCAGCGCGATGCCGCCGAGGGTGGGCTCAAGCGCGCCCAAGCCGCGTTGGAACTGGCCAGTTTTCAACTGTCGTACACGCGCATCGTCGCGCCGGTGGATGGCATGGTCGGTGAGCGTGCAGTGCGGGTGGGTGCCTATGTGACGCCGGGCAGCAAGATCCTCGCGGTCGTGCCGTTGGAGGAGGCCTACGTGGTGGCCAACTTCCAGGAAACCCAGCTCTCCCATATGCACGCCGGCCAAGCCGTGCAGGTGCGCGTCGACAGCCTCGACGGTGAGTTGCTCAACGGTCATCTGGAGAGCCTCGCGCCCGCGACGGGCGTAACGTTTGCCTCGGTCAAACCCGACAACGCCACTGGCAACTTCACCAAGGTGGTGCAGCGCATTCCGGTGAAAATCGTCCTCGAACCCAACCAGGCGCACACCGAGCGCCTGCGGGTCGGCATGTCGGTGGAAGCCAGCGTCGACACCTCGCCGGCCGCGCAGCAGCGTGAGGTGGCCCAGCAATGAAGCGAGTTGCCTGGCTCACCTTGAGTCTCATCAGCCTGAGCGCCTGCACGGTCGGCCCGGACTTCCACACGCCCCAGAGCCCGCAAGTGACCCAATGGAGCGAACCCCAGGGCCGCCTGGCCGCCAGCCGTGCGGTCAGCGACCCATTGCAGGAACGCTGGTGGGATGTGTTCCACGATGAACAACTCTCGGCGCTTACACGCCGTGCGCTCACCGATAACCTCGACCTGAAACTCGCCAGCAGCCGCCTGCAACAAAGCCGCGCCGTGCGCCAGGTGACCACCGCCGAGCGTTATCCGAACGTCAATGCCAACGGTGATTACCTGCGCCAACGCAACAGCGGCAAAGGCTTGAGCGACCCGTCCGGCAACAATGGCCGTTCGGCGTTCAACCAGTGGGACATGGGCTTCTCGGCCTCCTGGGAGCTGGACTTCTGGGGCCGCGTCAAACGCGAAACCGAAGCCGCCGACGCCACCCTGCAAGTCGCCGAAAACGACCGCCGTGCCGTGCTGTTATCGGTACTCGCCGAGACCGCCCAGGACTATATCCAACTGCGCGGCGTACAGAACACCCGCGCCGTCACCGAGCAGAACCTCGATGTCGCCCGCCACAGCCTCAAGCTGTCACAGTTGCGCCTGGCTGACGGTGTGGCCACGGACCTGGACGTAGCGGAAGCCGCCGCTCAAGTCGCGGCCATCGAGGCACGGTTGCCAGATTTGCAACAGCGCCAAGACCAACTCATCAACGCCCTCAGCCTGTTGATGGGCGAGCCGCCGCAAGCCTTGCACGCGCAGTTGTCCAAAGACGCCGCCGTGCCGCAAACCCAACGCCAAGTTGCGATTGGCCTGCCTTCGGAGCTGGCTGAGCGCCGTCCGGATATCCGCCAGGCCGAGGCGCGCTTGCACGCCGCCACCGCGAGCATCGGTGTCGCCAAGGGCGACTTCTACCCGCGCATTACCTTGTCCGGCAGCCTCGGCTCCCAGGCTATGCAGCTCTCGGATTTCGGTTCCTGGGGATCCCGCGCCTTTGCTTTCGGCCCGCAATTCAGCTTGCCGCTGTTCAACGGCGGACGGTTGCAAGGTATGTTGAATCTGCGTGAAGCCCAGCAACAGGAAGCAGCGCTGGCGTACCAGCAAACCGTGCTGCGTGCCTGGCATGAGATCGATGACCAACTGACCCGCTATAACGCCAGCCAACTGCGCCGCGACAGCCTTGCCGAAGCCGTGCGCCAGAACCAGATTGCCCTGCGCACCGCGCAACAGCAGTACGTTGAAGGCGTGGTGGATTTCGTCAACGTGCTCACCGTGCAAAGCGCGCTGCTGGCCACGCAGGAGCAGTGGGTGGAAAGCTCGACGGGCGTGTCGCTGGCGATGGTTGGGTTGTACAAGGCGTTGGGCGGAGGCTGGGAATCGGTGTACCCGCTGCAAACCGCCGGGCGCTAAGTACAAAGAGTTTTTGTCAGTCGCTAAATAAACTGTAATGATAATTGCTCTCAATAGTGTATCTGAGCTTTTTCATGGACAGCGCGACTGACGGCCAGCAACAGCTTCACCTCCTGTACCGCGACCATCACGGCTGGCTGCAAGGCTGGCTGCGCAAGCGCCTGGGCGATCGCGAGCACGCGGCTGACGTGGCGCAGGACACCTTCCTGCGTCTGTTGGTGTCCGGGCGTTTCCCCGGCGACAAGGAAAGCCGCAGCTACCTGGCGCAGATTGCCCGCAACCTGGTGATCGACCAGTGGCGGCGCCTGCGCATCGAGCGCGCCTACCTGGAAAGCATCGCGCACCTGCCCGAGCCGGAGTCGCCTTCCCTGGAAACCCGCGCGCTGATCCTTGAAACCCTGATGCAGATCGACGCCATGCTCGACCGCATGCCCGATAACGTGCGCCAGGCGTTTTTGCTGTCGCAGTTCGAAGGCCTGAGTTATGCACAGGTCGCGGAGCGCTTGGGCGTCTCCGTCAGCTCGGTGCAGAAGTACATGACCCGCGCCATCGTCGCCTGCTACCAAGTGGCCTACGCCGAATGAGACACGACGCACCTATCGCCCCGGCGATTGTCGAGCAGGCCAGCGAATGGCTGATGCTGCAATGGGGCGGCGACCTGCAAGGCGAACAACGCCTGGCCTTTGCCCGTTGGCAGGCCGCCGACCCGGAGCATCGCCGTGCCTGGCAGCGCTTGCAGCAGCTGCAGCAAACCCTCGGCAGCGTGCCCGCCGACAGCGCCCGCACTGTGTTGCGCGACACACCGGACACGCAGCGCCGCGCTGCGCTCAAGCTGCTCGGCGTGCTGTTGGTGGCCGGTGGCAGCGGCTACCTGGTGCAACGCAGCGAACCTTGGCACGCCGCCTTCGCCGAATACCGCACCCGCACCGGCGAGATTCGCCACGTTACCCTCAGCGATGGCACGCGCCTGGACCTCAACAGCGACAGCGCGGTCGACCTGCGTTTCAGCGCCAACGAGCGACGTATCCGCCTCATCCGAGGCGAAATCCTATTGACCAGCGGCCACGACCCCGTCCGCCCATTGATCGTTGAAACCCCAGCTGGCGACGTGCAGGCGCTGGGCACCCGTTTTGCGGTGCGCGAACTGCCCGATGGCAGCCGTGTCGACCTGTACGAAGGCCGCGTTCGCGTGACGCCGTTACATGGCGCAGCCGTGCAGATGAACGCCGGTGACAGCCTGTGGTTCAACCAACGCCAAAGCTCGGCGTTGGCAGCGGTGAGCGCCAATGCCAGCAGTTGGACCGAGCACCGTCTGATTGCCGAGCGCCAGCCGTTGGGCGAATTCGTGGCACAGCTGAGTCGTTACCGTCCGGGGCTGCTGCGGTGTGATCAAGCGGTGGCGGGGCTGCTGTTGACTGGCGTGTTTCCGCTCAACGATACCGACGCCATCCTCGCCGCGCTGGAGCGCTCGTTGCCGGTACAGGTGCAAGCGGTCACGCGCTACTGGGTGACGATCAAGGCACGGGCCTGAAAATTTTTTCACCTGCGCTTGTCGGTTTTTGCGTCCCGTTCGGGATACCTCTTGAAAGCCATTCAAGAAGCGATCTCACGGGGAGTCCTGCAATGCCGCACCACCCAATCCAACCCTTGGCCCGCGCCCTGCGCCGTGGCTTGTTTGTCAGCCTGTTGGCGACGGTGCCGATGGTGCCGACGCTGGTCCATGCCGAAGAAAGTACCGAGGCGCTGCGCAGCTACAACATCCCGGCCGGTAGCCTCGACCAGGCACTGAACCGCTTTGCCAGCGCGTCGGGCATTTTGCTGTCGGTTGACGCGACGCTGACCGAAGGCAAGCGCAGTGCGGGCCTGCAAGGGCGCTATGGGGTCGGATCGGGTCTGGAGCGGCTGCTGGCGGGCAGCGGCCTAATGGCGATGCAATCCCAGGGCGGTTGGTCGTTGCAGGCGGCTTCCAACGGCGGGCCTTTGCAACTGGGCGCCACCCAGATCAGCGGCCAGCAAACCCAGGAAAATGCCTGGGGGCCGGTGGACGGTATTGTCGCCACGCGCAGTGCATCGGGCAGCAAGACCGATTCGGCACTGGTGGAAATTCCCCAGACCATCAACGTGATCACCGCCGCCGAGATCAAGGCGCGCGGCGCGCAAAGCGTGACCCAGGCGTTGCTCTACACCCCGGGCATGAGCGCGGGTGGTTTCGCCGATCGGGTGAAGCTGTTCGATGAGCCGACCTCTCGCGGCTTCTCGCCTACGCCCCTGTACCTCGACGGTCTGCACTTGCCTTATGGCGGCGGCAGTACCGGCGGCGCGTTGCAGATCGAGCCGTATTCCCTGGAACGCATCGAAGTGCTCAAGGGCCCGGCCTCCGTGCTGTACGGGCAGAACCAGCCCGGCGGCATCGTCAACATGGTCAGCAAGCGCCCCAGCGAAACGCCGATCCACCAAGTGGTACTGGAAGCGGGCACCTACGAGCACAAAAGCGCGGCCATCGACCTGAGCGGTCCACTGGATGAGCAAGGGCAATTTCTGTATCGCCTGACCGGCCTGGCCAATGACGGCCAGGACGAAATCAACTACGTCGAAAACAAACGCCAGTTCATCGCGCCGAGCCTCACCTGGCGGCCGAACGATGACACCAGCGTGACGGTGTTCGCGCAGTACCAGAAAGACAAAGGCGTGCCCGAAGCCCAGGGTTTACCGGCGTCCGGCACGCTGTGGGCAAACCCCAATGGCAAGATCAAGCGCGACCTGTTCATCGGCGAGCCTGGCGTCAACCAGTACAACCGCGAGCAATACGCACTGGGTTACGAGATTTCCCATCGCCTGAATGACACATGGACCCTCAAGCAAAACGCACGTTATGCCGAGGTCGACGACCGCTACACCGCGCCGTTGCACGGCTACCGTTTCGTCGCCAACCCGGCCACTGGCGTACAGGATCAACGCTACCTGCAACGCTTCGGTGTGGACTGGGCGCAGAACAACAAAGTGTTTGGCGTGGACAGCATTGCCCAGGCGGAATTTGATACCGGTGCCTTCTCTCATACGATGATCTTCGGCCTGGACTACTACCATTCCAATTCGCTGTTCCACGGCTTGTACGACCGCAACCCGCCGATCATCGACCTGTTCAAGCCGGTCTACGGCCAGCGCCTGAATTTCGGCCAACCGTACCGCTGGGACCGCACCATCACCCAGACCGGCCTGTACGTGCAGGACCAGATCAAGTGGGACAAATGGGCGCTGGTACTGGGCGGGCGCTACGACTGGGCTAACGTCGTCAATAAAGAGCCCCTGACCGACACCCGCTTCGCCAGCAAAGACCAGGCCTTCACGGGCCGTGCGGGCCTGGTGTACCTGTTTGATAACGGCCTGGCGCCGTTTGTCAGCTACACGGAGTCCTTCCTGCCACTGGCCGGCACTGACGCCAACCAGAAGCCATTCGAGCCGTCTACCGGCAACCAATACGAAGTCGGTGTGAAGTACCAACCGCCTGGGCAGAAGAGTTTCGTGCAGGTCTCGGTCTACCAACTGGACCAGGAAAATGTGCTCACCACCAACCCGGTCGACACCACCTTCAGCACCCAAAGCGGTGCCATGCGTTCACGCGGCGTGGAAGTGGAAGCCAAGGCCGTCCTCAGCGATGCCTGGGATATCGTCGCGTCGGCTTCGCGCAACGACATCAAATACACCAAGGACAACGATGGCCGCGAGGGTCGCCACCCGGCCGGCATCTCGCCGCTCACCGCGTCGATGTGGGTCAACTACAGCGTGCTCGGCGACACACCGCTGGCCGGTCTCGGCGCGGGCCTCGGCGTGCGTTACGCTCGCCAGAGCCTGGGTGACTACTACGAAGGCGCCTTTTCCGTGCCTTCCTACAGCGTCTACGACGCCAGCGTGAGCTATGACCTGAGTCGATCGCCGTTGAAACGCAAGGGCGTGAAACTGGCGATGAACGTGCAGAACCTCACCAACAAGACCTACGTGTCGCAGTGCACCAGTAACCTGGATTGCTATTACGGCGAAGGGCGCACGGTGGTGTCGAGCCTGACCTACGACTGGTAACAACCATAACCTGTAGGAGCCGGGGGGGACGCCTAGTCCTTGCCGGTTCCTACAGATTGCGTGCTTCAAGGGTTTTGCAAAAACACCACATAGCCTCGAAACCACTCGCTGTCCTTCAGATACCCCGGCTCTTCCCACTCCCCGGCCTGAATCAAGCCAATCTTGAACGGCAACCCCAACCGGTTCATCCGCGGCAAATACGCCGCGTAATCCGGGATGCTGTGCCGCCCCTGATACGTTTGTACTACCACTTCATCCACCACCCCTTTGAGTTGAGCGATGGCAGCCGGATCAGCGTTGCTGCTCCAGTCCATCAAGCCGGTGATGCTCAGGCGCAGGTCGGCGGGCAGGCGCTGGCGCAGGTCGCGCAGGAAGTCGGCGTATTCATGCAGGTACTGAGTGCGGGCGTCGAAGTCGATCTGGATGCCCACCACCGGATTGCCTGCGTCGCGCCAGCGTTGCACCTGGCCGAACAGTTGGCGGTAGACCTGCTCGGGCCAGTGCAGGGTGTGGGCGCGGTAGACGATCCAGATGTCGCCTTCGGTAAGGCGCGGCACGCTTATGCCTTGGGCAATCATCTGCACGCCGCGCTGGGGCGCGCGGCGCGTGGAGTTGATCTGGCCCTGGAGGATGTACAGGGTTTTCGCCTGCTTGAGCACCGGCTGTGGTGTAACCCCGCTCCACAGCCAGAAGGCGTCATAGTCACGGGCGTCGACGGCGCCGAAGGCCGGGCTTGCCAGCAACAGCAAGCCGAGCCACAGGTGCTTCACCAGTAGTACTGCAGCGATTTGCCCCACTGGGTGTCGGCGTAGCTGGTTTTCAGCTGGCGGAACCAGGCCTTGCGCACGGCCGGTTCCACATCGACGCCGCCGCAACTGTTGTAGCCCGAGGGCCCGTAGCAGTTGATGGCGCGGAACAGGGCGTAGGCCTTGTCATTCTTGGGTGCCTTGGCGTTGCCGATCACCTGTTTGTAGCCGTCCAGGCGCGAGAAGGTTTCACCCTTGAAGTCCGATGCACTGCTGCCCAGGCTGCCGGCGGCGCGCGCCTGTTCCAGTGGCATGCCGTCCAGGCCGTTACGCAGGATGAACTCACCCAGGCAGTTCAGGCCCTGTGGGTGTTTGGCATCGCTCTGCAAGGTCGCGGCGATTTGCGTGATGCTCGGACAGGCGTAGCCGGACTCGGCTTTGTCGCCGCTCCACTGGAACAGCTTCAAGGTCTGGCTGGCGCTGTAGACGTAGCCCAGGCTGGTGCCCAGTTTGTCTTCCGGGGCGGAGGCTGGCAGCTGCTTGAGGTCGTCGGCGAAGGTGGCGTACTGACCGCGCAGCAGGTCTTTGTAGAGCAGCACGAATTGCGCAGTCTGGCGTTCCAGCGGATCGCTGGCCTGGGCGATCTGCTGGCGCAGCAACTCGGGACCGGCGACGTTGCGCAGTAGGATGTAACGCACCTGCTTGGCGCTGATCGGCGAGTCGGCGGCAAACACCTTGGCCAACTGGCCGCTGCGTTCGTAGTTCATGGCCAACGCCAGCTCAAGCTGATCGCGTTGCAACGGCAACTTCGCCAGCGGCAGCAGTTGCAGCCAGAGCGCTTCGGCGCCTTTCCAATCTTGCTTGGCTTCCAGGGCCAGGGCACGCAGGGTTTGTTGGCTGAAGGCAAAGTAATTCAGGCTCGACGGCACGCTCTGGGGCAATTGTTTCAGCGCGGCGTCCGGCTGATGCTCGGTATACAGCGCAGACACCGCGAGCAAGTAGTCATACAGCTCCGGCGCGCTGGAAAACGCAGCTTTCTGCTTCTCCAGGTCGGTGCGGGAGAGGGCGGGCTGGTTGCCACCGCGCATCACCATCAGGTCGCTGACAAACTGGATCATCGGCGTGCTGACGGTTTCGCTGTTGACCATCAACAGCTTGAGGTCGGCTTCCTCCACCAGATCATCCACCGATACATTGCGCTGCGCGTCCGTTGCCTCGGTCATTGCCCAGCCGAAGGCCTCGGCGAGCTTGGTGTTGTCACCTGCCAACCAATAAACACGGCGCAACAGGCCACGGGCGGAGGCCAGGTAGTCGCCCTGTGGGTAAGTTTTCAGGTAACCGAGAAAGCCTTCCTCGGCATGGCTCAGGGCGGACTTATCCACATGCTCGAGCTGCGGCATGCCGTATTCGTCAAAGGCTTCGGCCTGGGCCTGGTTCAAAGACGTGCGCGCAGTCATATACAGCGCGGTTTCCTTCAGCCAAGGCACGTGGCTGGCGCTGGCGGCGGCAAAACCGCGCTCAGCGTCACCGAAGCGACCGCTGTAGAAGTCGGCGGCGGCTTGCAGGTAGGTACGGAACAGTTGGCCGTCGTTGGACTGGATCTGCTGGGCGTCCACCACCTGGCCTTCCCACGAACAGGCTGTGAGCAGTTGCAGGCGCGCTTTTATCAGCAGCTCACGCTCAGCAGCCGGCATGTCGGCCTTGATCACCTGGCTGATGAACGCCGTGGCGCTGTCATCATCGTTGCTGCGGCAACGGCTGCCCTCGCCAGTCAGGAACGCTTCGCCTGCGGTCTTGTACTCGTCGCGCTGGATGCCCAGGGGCTTGAGCAGGGTGTCGAGTTCGGCGGTGCGTGAATTGTCCGGCTTGTTGTCGGGCTCATCGTTTGTCGCGGGGATAGGCGCCAGGCGATAGACCGGGAACGGCACCGGGCCGAAGCCCTGGGACAGATCATCTTCGCTCAGAGCATTGGGCGTGAGCGGTTCGGCCTTTTTGTCCGCCAGCAGCAGGCGCAGGTTGACGCGACTGTCGTTGCCGGGGCTGAGGAAGGGCAGGTTACTGCAGGAATCGAGGCTGTCACGTGAGACGCGCCAATCGGGGTAACACGAGTCGTCAGAGCTGGCCTGGGCCTGTTGGGTGATGCCGGCAAGCAGTGCCAGTGCCAGGGGTGACAGAAAACCGATGCGCATGACGTGTCCTTGATCCTGAGTCCTTGGAGGGGGGCAATAATAGCGTGTTCCTACGGTTGCTTCGGAGAAGCCCTGCACAAATTACTGATTTGTCCGATTCCAGCAGCCAGCCTGGATCTTTTGTCCTAGAGTGGCGGTGTTTGCGCTTGGGTAATCGGGGGAATCGAGGTGCGTCGGTCTGTGGTAGAGCAAAACGAAAAGGTCGGGACGTTACCCGCGCTCAATCGCCTCAGTTGGGAAGGTGCTGGCTGGATCAGCCGTCTCTGGTGGGTGCCGATCCTGACGCTGGCCATGGCCCTGCGTTTTTACAACCTGACATCGGCGGCGATTTGGGGCGACGAGGGCTCTAGCCTGCTGCTCAGCGAATACGCCCTGGGCGACCTGTGGTTCCACGCGGCACACGACGTGCACCCGCCGTTGTATTTTTTCCTGCTGCGCGGCTGGATCGAACTGTTCGGCGACAGCATCTGGTCGATTCGCGGCATGAGTGCCATTCCCGGCGTGGTCGTCGTGGGCTTGGGCATCTGGCTGACGCGGCAACTGTCCACCCGCCGTGCGGCGGTGCTGGCGGGGATACTGCTGGCGCTGTTGCCGACGGCGGTGCGCTACAGCCAGGAAGTGCGCATGTATTCGCTGCTGGGTGTGTGGCTGCTGGGCGCCACGCTGGCGCTGGTTTACTGGGTACGCCAACCTGAGCGCACGCGGTATCTGGCGGTGTATGTCGTATTGATGACGGCCAGTTTCTACACCCATTACTTCACTGCGCTATGCGTGTTGGTGCATTGGGCTTACCTGGGCATGCTGAGTGTCACGATGCCGCGCGACCAACGCCTGATCACGCGCCCGGCCTGGTGGGTGGCCAACGCCACGATTGTGCTGTTGTACCTGCCTTGGCTGCCGAATCTGCTGGACTTGGTGCAGCATGTCGAACAGCTCAAGGTGGGCGGTGATATTGGCTGGGAAGAGCCGGTCAGCCTGTTCTCCCTGCCGTCGATGATCTGGCAATTCGTACTGCAGGATGAAGGTGTCGGTTTCTGGGCGCCGCTGTTCTGGCTGTTCCCGTTGCTGCTGGTGGCTGTCGCCGTTGCCACCGCTTGGCGCAACCACGACCGCTATCGGCCGGCCGGCCTGTTGGCGCTGTTTTTCCTGTTGCCACTGCTGTTGGTCTACGGGGTGTCGTTTATTTCCCCAGTGTTTATCGAGCGTTACCTGACGGTGTACGCCCTGGGCTTGCCGATCCTGCTGGCGATGGCCATCGATCGCCTGCCATCACGGTTTTCATTGCTGGGGGCAGCACTGTTCGTGCTGTTTGTCGGCGTGGAACTGGTGGGCTTGAAGAACAACTTCACCGTGGACGAACACGACCAATTCAACGTGCCGGTGGAGTTCGTCAACCGCAACTATCAGGAAGACGACCGCATCGTCCTCAGCGACATGATGTGGTATCTCAGCTACGTGTATTACGACCAGACCGACGCCCAGTTGCAGCTCTACACCCCGCCCAAACCCGACGGCACGCCCACCCGGCCGAATGCCTATGGCTTCGGCACCCTGGTAGACCAGGATGGCGGGCGCATCTACCTCGACCACCTGTCGGCACTGCCCGCCGAGACCCGCCGCGTGTGGCTGATCAGTAGCAACGAAGCCCCCGACGATTTCGCCCCGCTCCCCGAAGGCTGGCGCGAACTCAGTCGCCAGGATGGCGGCGGCGCGCGGGCGCGGTTGTTCGTGCTGTGCAACGTACCGTCGGCACAACCCGAGGGCTGCCGCTAGACTGGGTTGACACTTTTCTATCAGGAGCCCGCCATGGAATCGCCTGTGCATAGCTTGCCGTCACTGTTCAAACAGCTGGGTTTGCCGGATGACCCGGTGAGTATCGAGAAATTTGTGGCGGTGCATTCGCCGCTCAAGCCGGAGTTGAAACTGGCGGATGCGTTTTTCTGGACGGACAGCCAGAAGGCGTTTTTGCGCGAGGAGAATCTGGAGGATGCGGATTGGGCTGAGGTGGTGGATGAGCTGAATTTGATGTTGCGGGGTGGGCGAGGGGTGTAAAAAAAACTTTGCTGAAACACGATAATGTAAAAAAAAATGGTGAGAGGTAAAAAAAACTGGGCTTTAATCGCTCAAGTGAATTTTTTCTGGGGAAGCTCACCTTGGCGACAGTCGGATATGCCCATCTCTGCGAATCGCTGGATTTAAAGGTCATCCCGCCTCACCGCGTCGCGATGATTAAACCCGTGACCAGAATCACCTTGATCGGCAACTGCCTGGCGGTTCCGCATGCCGTCGCACCTGCGCAACATGCCCTGTTTGAGCACGTGCTGTTCGCACTCAAGCATGAGGGTGTGAATCTCGCCATACTTGCCCAGGTTTTTGAACGTCTTGGTCCGGAGCCATTTTTGGCGGGTTTGGCGGAGTCTCCCCATGGCGCCTTTATCCGTAAAGCCTGTTATTTGTGGGAAGGATTTACCGGGCGCGCGCTTGATTACGCACTACCTGTTCGGGGGCGTGTTGTTGCCTTGTTTGATCCCGAGCGCTATGTGACTGGCCCAAACATCCGCAACAGTCGTTGGCGAATTGATTTTAATGGCCTGGGCTCTCTGCATTACTGCGCGACTGTGGAGAGAACGCCTGAGTTAGAGACGTTGTTGGCGCTTGATGTGTTGGGTCGCGCCAGATCTTTCATGGCAACCCTGCCTCCAGAAATGATGGACCGCGCGATCCAGGGGGCCTATCTCCACGAAACCCGCGATTCATTTGCTATCGAAAAAGAACAGCCCAGTGAAGAAAAATCCCGACGCTTTGTCCAGCTTTTACGCCAGGCTCACGAAGGGCGGCTGCTGACAGAGGACTACTTGGTCGAGCTGCAAAACAGCACCGTCTCCAACCCGTTCGACAAAGCCGTCGCATTCCGTCATGAACAAAACCACCTGCACAACGGCCTGCGTGGTGCAGCGGGTGTCAGCTATGTACCACCTGCTGCGGCGCTCTGTCAGGACCTGATGGAAGAATTGATGGCGTTCGCCAACCAGCCTGTGAGAGAGGTTGATCCATTGGTGGCGGCTGCCGTCACTGCTTTCGGCTTTGTGTTCCTGCATCCATTCATGGACGGTAATGGGCGCCTGTCTCGCTTCCTGATCCACCAAACACTCTGCCACTACGGCGCGCTGGAGAACGGACTGCTGCTGCCTGTTTCCGTTGCGATGAAGCACGAAGAGGCGGCTTATCTGGAGGCGCTCAAGGCGTTCTCCCAACCCACGCGGGAATTCTGGAGCGTGACTTGGCTGGATGGCGATGAAATGGCCTTCGAGTTCATCGGCCACCCGTCGATTTACCGCTACTGGGACGCCACCCGCTGTGTCGAATTCACCCTGCAAATGGCTCGACGCGCATTGGAAGTGGAACTGCGTGAAGAAACCGAATTTCTCGACCGCTACGACCGCGTGATCAAGGCCGTGAACCAGCGTTATGACGTGCGCGGCAGTGATCTGTCGAAGCTGGTGATGATGTGCCTGGATAACGAGGGCAAGGTTTCGAAGCATCGGCGCAAGCAGTTTCAGTACAGCGTGGCGGAGGAGGTGTTTGAGTTTATCGAGGAGGAGACCCAGAGGTTAATCGGGGAGTAATAGGGCGCTTGGAAATGTTGGGCGAAATCCAACACCGCCTGGACGCCCAGGCGAACAGCAGTCCTGAAACCTAAATTGATCGAACTGTGGGAGCTGGCTGCTTGCGATTGCGAAGTGCCAGTCGGCCTCTATCTCGACTGGACGACAACCTCGCAGGCATTTTGCAGCGCCAGAAAATGCTGCATTCGCCCCCAAACCCGCTTTACTTACCCCTACCACCACCCATCCGCTAAATTGTTTCAAAACTTGACGCATTTGGATCCATCCACCATATTGATAGTTAGCAAACTAACTGTATGCGAACTATCCAGTGCCTCAATCCCTCGAACAACTCCAGATGAACCTCAGCAGCAGCATGGTGGTGGGCGCCCGTAACTGGCGCAAAATCTGCCAGACCACGCTGGTGAGCTATGGCATTTCCGAAGCCTGCGCCGTGCCGCTGTTGATGATCGGCCGCTTGGGCGATGGTGTGCATCAGGTCAAAGTCGCCCAGGCGTCGGGGATGGAAAGCCCGTCGCTGGTGCGCTTGCTCGATCGCCTGTGCACCGACGGTTATGTGTGCCGCACCGAAGACGTGCATGACCGTCGCGCCAAGGCCTTGAGTCTGACCGAGCGCGGCCGCGAGCTGGTGCAAGCGGTTGAAGTGCAGTTGGTGCGCCTGCGCAAGGAAGTGCTGGCAGACATGACCCCAGGTGATATGGAAGCCGCGCTGCGTGTACTGCGCGCCTTCGAGGCGGCGTCGCTTTGAACGGATTTTTTACCGGTTTCCCGCCTGCCCGTGATTGGTTCTACGGGGTGCGTACCTTTGCGGCCTCGATGATTGCTTTATATATCGCCATGCTCATGCAAATGCCGCGTCCGTACTGGGCGATGGCCACGGTGTACATCGTTTCCAGCCCGTTTGTCGGCCCTACCAGTTCCAAAGCGCTGTACCGCGCGATCGGCACTTTCATGGGCGCGGCGGCGGCGGTGATTTTTGTGCCGATGTTCGTGCAGTCGCCCTACATGCTGGTGGTGGTGATTGCCTTGTGGACGGGCACGTTGTTGTTTCTGTCCATGCACCTGCGCACTGCCAACAATTACGCGTTGATGCTGGCCGGCTATACCTTACCGTTGATCGCCTTGCCCGTTGTCGATAACCCGCTGGCGGTGTGGGATGTGGCCGAAGCGCGCACCGAAGAAATCTTCCTCGGCATCGCCGTCGCAGCGGTGGTGGGCGCGATGTTCTGGCCGCGCCGCCTGATGCCGGTGTTCGATGGCTCGGTGGCCAAGTGGTTTGCCGATGCCCAGGTCTACAGCCAACGCTTTCTGACGCGCCAGGTTGAGCCTGAAGAAATCAGCACCTTGCGCGGCGGCATGGTCGCCACCTTCAACACCCTGGAATTGATGATTGGCCAGTTGCCTCACGAAGGCGCGCGGCCGCAGACGGTGCGCAATACCAAGGAACTGCGCGGGCGCATGATTCACCTGTTGCCGGTCGTCGATGCACTGGATGATGCCGTGTACGCCATCGAGCATCGCGCACCGGAGTTTCTTGATCAGCTCAAGCCTTTGTTGGACGAAGCCAACGCCTGGCTGGAAGGCACCACCGAGCAAGCGCCCCTGGAACGCTGGCGCGTGCTGCGCGACAAAGTCGACGCCGCTCAACCCCAAGGCGAAGCGCTGGACGACCGGCACACGCTGCTGTTCTCCAACGCGCTCTACCGCCTCGCAGAGTGGATCGACCTGTGGCAAGACTGCCGCAGCCTGCAAGCCGCCATCCAGTGCGAAAGCCAGGACACCTGGCGTGCCGTCTATCGTCACTGGCGCCTGGGCCGCCTCACGCCGTTCCTCGACCGTGGCCTGATGTTCTACTCGGCGTTCTCCACCGTCACCGCAATCATCGTTGCCTCGGTGCTGTGGATCCTGCTCGGTTGGACCGACGGCGGCAGCGCGGTGATCCTGGCCGCCGTCGCCTGCAGCTTCTTTGCCTCGATGGACGACCCGGCGCCGCAGATCTACCGGTTCTTTTTCTGGACCGCCATGTCGGTGCTGTTCGCCAGTCTTTACCTGTTTTTGGTGCTGCCCAACCTGCACGACTTCCCGATGCTGGTGCTGGCGTTTGCCGTGCCGTTTATCTGCATCGGTACCCTCACCGTGCAGCCGCGTTTTTACCTGGGCATGCTGCTGACGTTGGTGAACACCTCGTCGTTCATCAGCATCCAGGGCGCCTATGACGCCGACTTCCTCAACTTCGCCAACGTCAACCTGGCGGGGCCGGTGGGGTTGCTGTTCGCCTTTGTGTGGACGCTGATCGCGCGGCCCTTCGGCGCCGAACTGGCGGCCAAGCGCCTGACCCGTTTCAGCTGGCGCGACATCGTCAGCCTCACCGAGCCCGCGACCCTGGCCGAACACCGGCACATGGCCGCGCAAATGCTCGACCGCCTGATGCAGCACCTGCCGCGCCTGGCCCTGATCAACCAGGACACCGGCACCGCCCTGCGCGATTTGCGCGTGGCGCTGAGCCTGCTCGATTTGCTGGCCTACTCGCCGCGCATCCTCGGTGTGCCACGGGTGCTGCTCAACCAAGTCGTCGAGGGCGTGGGCGGTTACTTCAAGGCGTGCCTCAAGGCCGGTGAACGCTTGCCTGCGCCGAGCGGTCTGCTGATGACCCTGGACCGCACGCGCCGCGCCCTCAACGGCCAAGGCCTGCAAGACGAAGACGACACCCGCCTGCATCTTTTGCATGCGCTGGCGGGCTTGCGCCTGTCACTGCTGCCGGGCGTGGAATTTATTGGCGGCACCGAGATGGAAGCGCCGCTGCCTGATGGAGCGCCTTTATGATCGGTGATCTGGATATCAGCGGGGTGTTCCTGCCCACGCTGCTGGTGCTGATGGGCATTACGTACGTGTTGTTCCTGGTGGTGCACGGGTTGTTGACCCGGCTCCACTTCTATCGCCTGGTCTGGCACCGGGCATTGTTCAATGTGGGGCTCTACGCGCTGTTGCTGGGCGCGGTGGACTCACTCAGTCGATACCTGATGACATGAAAAAACCTTTTTTGACCATCGGCCGTGTAGTCCTCACGTTGTTGATCGTGACGTTTGCGGTCGTCGTGGTGTGGCGCATGGTCATGTACTACATGTTTGCCCCCTGGACCCGTGACGGCCACATCCGTGCCGACATCGTGCAGATTGCTCCGGACGTGTCCGGTTTGATCCAGCGTGTGGACGTGCACGACAACCAACTGGTGACCAAGGGCCAAGTGCTCTTCGCCGTCGACCAGGACCGCTTCAAGCTGGCCCTGCGCCAAGCCCAGGCCGCCGTGGCCGACCGCCAGGAAACCCTCGCCCAGGCTCAGCGCGAGTACAAGCGTAACCGTGGTCTCGGCAACCTGGTGCCCAGCGAGCAGCTGGAAGAAAGCCAGTCCCGCGTCGCCCGTGCCCAGTCGGCCCTGGCCGAAGCCCAGGTAGCGGTGGATTCCGCCCAGCTCAACCTCGACCGCTCGGTGATCCGCAGCCCCGTGGACGGTTACGTCAACGACCGTGCGCCGCGCACCCAGGAATTCGTCACCGCCGGGCGTCCGGTGTTGTCGGTGGTGGACAGCAATTCTTTCCATATCGATGGTTATTTCGAAGAGACCAAGCTCGATGGCATCCACGTCGGCATGGCGGTGGACATCCGTGTGATCGGTGACAACGCCCGCCTGCGCGGCCATGTGCAAAGCATCGTTGCCGGTATCGAAGACCGCGACCGCAGCAGTGGCTCCAACCTGTTGCCCAACGTCAACCCGGCGTTCAGCTGGGTGCGCCTGGCCCAGCGGATTCCGGTGCGCATCGCCTTTGATGATGTGCCGGCGGACTTCCGCATGATCGCCGGGCGTACGGCCACCGTCTCGATCATCGGCGATAAGGTTAAAGACGGAGGCCAGCCATGAAGCAGCTGTTGGCCACCGCCGCGCTGGGTGTGTTGCTGTCGGCCTGCCAGGCGGTGGGCCCGGATTACTCGCTGCCGGATAAAGCCGCGGTCAATCGTGGCGACCTGCAAGGGCAAATCGCCGGTGAGGGCAACAACGTGGTGTCGACGCCGGTACCGGCCGACTGGTGGAAGTTGTACAAAGACCCCCGCCTGGATGAGCTGGTGCGCCAGGCCATGGCGTCGAACACTGACTTGCGCGTGGCGGCTGCGAACTTGCAGCGTGCGCGCTATCAGACCCAACAAGCTGAATCCGCAGGCGGCTGGAGCCTCGGCGCCAAGGCGGAGGCCCAGCGCCTGCAAGAGTCCGGCGAAGCGTTTTTGCTGGCCGACAAAGTCCCGGTGGGTAACATCGGCAGCGTGGGTATTACCACCTCGTATCAGTTCGATCTGTTCGGCACTTTGCAACGTGGCATCGAAAGCGCCCAGGCCAGTGCCGACGCAGCCCAGGCCGCTGCCGATATCGCGCGCATCACCCTGGTCGCCGATGTCGTGCGCTCCTACACCCAAGTGTGTGCAGCGAACGAAGAATTGGCGATTGCCAACGAGTCCCTAGACCTGCAAGCCCAAAGCACCCAGTTGACCCAGCGCTTGCGTGACGCCGGGCGCGGTGATGAAACCCAGGTGACGCGCTCGCAAACCCAATACAAATCCTTGCGCGCCGACATGCCGCGCTACGAAGCGGCGCGCCAGGCCGGTTTGTTCCGCCTGTCGATGTTGCTGGCCAAGCCAGTGGACCAACTGCCCGGGGGCACCGGTACCTGCGCCGAATTGCCCCATATCACCCAGCTGTTGCCGGTAGGCGACGGCGCCACGCTGCTCAAGCGCCGTCCCGATGTGCGCCAGGCCGAACGTCAACTGGCCGCTGCCACCGCGCGTATCGGCGTGGCCACTGGCGCGCTTTACCCGGATATCAGCATCGGCGCCACGGTGGGCACCGTTGGCCTGCTCGAAAACCTTGGTCAGCCTGCGACCAACCGTTGGGGCTTTGGCCCGATGATCAGTTGGACTGTCCCGACCAACGGCGCCCGCGCGCGCGTCCACGAGGCCGAGGCCGCCACCCAGGGCGCCCTGGCGCACTTTGACGGGGTGGTGCTCAACGCCATCCGTGAAACCCAGACCGGTCTTGCGCAGTACACCGCGCAACTGCAACGCCGCGACGCGTTGGCCGAAGCCGGCGAGTCGGCCAAGGAAGCGGCAGGGCAGACCCATCGCTTCTTCCAGGCCGGCCGCGCATCGTTCCTTGCCGACCTGCAAGCCACCCGCACCTATACCGATGTGCGAGCGCAACTGGCAGCGGCCAACACCCAAGTTGCCATGAGCCAGATCGATCTGTTCCTGGCCTTGGGCGGCGGCTGGGAAAGCGGACGAACGCAACCCGCGCCGGCCAGCAAACCCTGAGCAAATAGCTATGCTTTGACTGGCGGGCTCCCGTGATGGCCCGCCGGTCAACGTTCGCGTTTGCTCATGGGGATTCCAATAATGAAAAACCCTTATGCTCCCGCTTTCTGGTGCGTGTGTTTTGCACTGGTGTTGTTGTCGGCTACCTATTTCTACGGCGTCATGCTGGCTCACCAACTCGACAAGGCGATGGTGTTTCTCGACAGCGCCTGCCTGGTGATCGGCACCCTGTCCATCGGCGTCGTGGCGTGGGCCTCCTACCAGAATCAACGGGTGAAGAAAAAACTCCTCGAACAAGGCAAGACCCGCGTGGCGATCTGGGACACCAAGGTCGCGTTGCGCCGGGTCGAGACCGTGTTCGACCGCTACTTCTGGGGCAGCTACTGGCAACCGGGGCGCACCTTCCAGGAAGTCATGGGCGACCTGACTGGCACGCCCCTGGAAAAAAGCCTCGAAGTCCTGAAGAAACAGTGCGTGGCCCTCGATCAACAGGTCGCGGACGGTAGGCACTGGCTGAATAACGCGCGGGAATTGTCCGACGTGGCCACGCAAATGGCGCGTGAGCGCTACCAACTGGACTTCTGCGACCCCAAGGCCGACACGCCCGGCAATGCCGTGATACACCGTGAGTTTGAGGTGCTGGTGTACACCTGGACGGCGCGCTTGAAGAGTTTCGACCACCAGTTGGATGAAATTGAACTGGAGTATTCGTGAACTAGTACCGAACTGATCCCTCTGAAAAGCTGGGCCGTTCGCGGCCGCCAGTGCTAATCTTCCCCCGTTTTCGGCGGGCTTGAGCCAATCCCCTCGGGGTTCAAGGAAGACAGCCCACTTCTCACAGGATTTGATCAGGTCACTTCATGAATAAGCCAGCCGTTGTTCTTTTGGGTTTCGTTGTCGCCGTCGGCGTCGTCAGTGCAGGCGGTGCCTGGTACACCGGTAAGCAACTGGAGCCCGTGCTGCAAACGGCGGTGCAGGACGCCAACAAGGAACTGCAACGTTCCATGGCCGGTGTCGACGGTACCGTTAACCTGGAGCTGGTGTCCCTGGACCGTGGCCTGTTCAGCAGCACCGCGCACTACCGCCTCAAGGGGCAAGGCTCGTTCTTCGGCGAGCAGAACCCGAACCCTGAGCTGCTGTTTGTCGATCATATCGAACACGGTCCGCTGCCCTTCTCGCGTCTGGTGTCGCTGAAGTGGCTGCCGGTCATGGCCACCAGTCATTTCGAACTGGAAAAGAACGCCACCACCGAAAAATGGTTCGCCGCTGCCAAAGACGTGTCGCCGCTCAAAGGCGTGGCCAATATCGGCTACAGCCGTTCGGTCACCGGCAACCTCGAATTGCTGCCGTTGGAGTTCAAGGACGAGACCTCCTCGGTGAACTTCTCGGGCCTGAACCTGGACTTTGACAGCACCGCCGAGGGCAAGAAGGTCAAGGTGGATGGCTACATGAACAGCCTCAAGCTGGACGTAGTCGATGCCAATGGCGCGCCGTTCAACGCCGAGTTCGCTGGCCTGACCGTGGCCAGCAACCTGGAAAAATCCACCTTCGGCTTCTACACCGGGCAGAACACCGTTGAGCTGACCGATACCAAGCTCACGTTCGGCCCGCAGAAAGCGGTGATGACCCTCAAGGGCTTTGAGCAGAAAGACACCAGCGAAGTCAAAGACAACAACATGTCCGGCCGCGTCGACTACAAGATCGACGAGATCGGCTATCAGGGCAAACCGGTCGGCTCTGCCGCCATGGCCGTGAGCTTGAAAAACATCGACGTGCCGTCGGGCCTGGTGCTGACCAAGCTGTATCAGGACAAGATGCAGCCGGTGCAAGCCGCTGCCGCCGCCGGTCAACCGGTGCCTGAGCTGCAACTGACCGAAGCCGAGCAAGCCCTGGCCGAAGCCAATGTCAACCAGTTGCTCGCCGCCAAGCCGCATCTGGCATTGGAAAACCTGTCCCTGAAAACCACCCACGGTGAAAGCAAGTTCAACCTGGTGGTAGACCTGGCCAAGCCTACGTCCATGGAACTGCCGCCGGTTGAACTGGGCAAGCAGATGGTTGCGCTGCTGGACGCCAACCTGACCCTGTCCAAGCCGATGATCGCCGACGTTGCCGCTCTGCAAGCGCAGGTCGGTGGCGTGACCGACCCTAAAGCCATCGAGCAGCAATCCCAGATGGCCAGCGAAATGGTCAGCGGTATGGCGGTAGGCACACAGCTGGCAACCCTGGTCGGCAGCGACGTGGTGTCCAAGCTGCATTACGCCAACAATGAAGTGACCTTCAACGGCCAGAAAATGACCGTCGAGCAATTCATCGGTTTCGTGATGTCCAAAGTCGGTGCGGTTGGCGGCGCGCAGTAAAGATTTCGCCATCGCCCAGAAATAATTAATGGGGGAGCGGGGTTGTCCGTGATAAGGGTCAAAAGGTCGGCGTTCATGTCGATTAGCCACCCTTCATTGCAGGCAACTCCGCTCCCCCATTGGTTTTTCAGATTCGTAGGGCAATTCTGAACAATTGTTATGAATTGTCCTTTTTCATACAGGTGTCGGGGATAGTTCATACAGGAAAGCTAGGTCGGGTCACGAGACGCCGACACCCTGATGCAAACCGCTCAGGACCACCTATCGTTACAGCTTTCCGTGTGTAAGGAAGCTCACGATATGCTGCGAACACTCCCACTCAGTGCCTCAGGCCGGTTACGGCTGCTCATCGGGGTAACCTTGTGCAGCCAGTTGCTGATGCCCACCTTCGCCATGGCCGACCCGGCCTATGACGCCCTGATCATCCAGGCGCGCAATGGCAACTTCACACCCGCCCTGACTCAGTTGCGCCAATTGCCTGCCGAGCGCCAGACGCCAGGCCAGATCAGCGATCACCTGGTGATCGCCGGTTGGGCCGGCCAGGACGCCGAAGTGCTCAAGGTGTACGAGGCACAGGGACAGAATCGCAACTTGACCGCCCAGGCGCTGGCTACAGTCGCGCGGACTTATCGCAATCAGAAGCAGTGGGCACAGGCCGAGGCGGTTTACCGCAAGGCGCTGCTGCGTGAGCCGAACAATGTCGACCTGCAACTGGGCCTGGCCCTTACCCAGGCTGACGGCGGCAAAGCCAGCGAAGCGGTGCAACGCGCTCGCGCGCTGGTGGCCGCCAAACCGGATGATCCGAATCGTCGTATGGCACTGGGTTATGCGCTGACCCGCGCGGGCTTGCAGTACGACGCGCTGTTTGAATTCGACCAGGCGTTTACCCGCGCCGGTGACAAGCCGGAAGTGGCTCGCGAATACGTTGTTGCCTTGCAAAAAGCACGTCTGCCCGAGCCTGCGTTGCGCCTGTCGGCTCAGCGCCCTGGTCTTGTCGATCCGGTGACCCAGCGTCGCCTCGAAGGTGACCTGGCCGCTGAGCGCGTGCGCATGGCCGAGTTCGCCACGCGTACCGAGAAAGAGCGTTATGTCATCGCTGATCGCGCCTTGCAGGGGTACGACCAGCTCCTTGCCCGTTGGACCCCGGACCCCACGGCCAAAGACGACGTGGTGCGTTGGCGCATCGACCGCCTGGGTGCGCTCAAGGCACGGGCGCGCACTGCCGACGTGATCCGCGAGTACCAAACCCTCCAGGCCGAAGGTGTGCAGTTGCCCACCTATGCGGTGCGTTGGGTAGCCGCGTCCTACCTCGACCAGCGCCTGCCGGAAAAGGCTGCGCCGTTGTATCGCCAAGCGCTGAGCGCTCCCGATGCGGACGCGGGCGACCGCGTTGAAGACAGCACCGCCTTGTTCTACGCCTTGCTCGAAAACGACCAGGTGGATGAAGCGCGGGCGGTCGCCAAGAACTTGGCCGACAGCCAGAAACCGCGGGTTGAACTCAAGGGATTGCCCATCGGCAACCCCAACGACGAGTGGATGGACGCCCAGCAATTGGCCGCTCAGGCCGGCACCTATGGTTCCGACCTGCCGTCCAGCGAAAAGGCCCTGGAAGAACTGGTCGGCAAGGCGCCTGGCAGCATCGGCCTGCGCCTGGCGCAAGCCGAGATGTACCGCGCCCGCGACTGGCCACGGCGCGCCGAGCAATCGCTCAAGGAAACCGAAGCGCAAAGCCCGCGTGACATCGGCCTGGAGATGTCCCAAGGCTTCACGGCCCTGGACCTGCAGGAGTGGCGTCAACTCGACATCCTCACCGACGACGTGGTCGCCCGTAACCCCGACAACCGGCAGGTGCAGCGCCTCAAACGCCTGCGCGATGTACATGATATGGCCGAGCTGCGAGTCGAGGCCTACACCGGCAAAAGCTTCGGCGGCGGCAACAACGGCGACGCCGGTGCCGTCTCGGGTAGCCGTGACTGGGGCATTGAAAGCCGTATCTACACGCCGCCTATCGACGAAGACTGGCGCCTGTTCGCCGGTGCCGGTTATGCCACCGCCGACTTTGAGGAAGGTACCGGCCATCACCGTTGGCAAGTGGTCGGCGTAGAGCGTCGGACCCGCGACATGACTATTGAAGCCGAGGTTTCCAACCACTCCTACGGCGATGGCTCCAAACAAGGCGCTGCTGTGTCGATTGCCCGCGACATCAACGACAACTGGCAATACGGCGGTAGCCTCGGCTACCTCCTGTCCACCACGCCATTGCGGGCATTGAATGACGGAATTACGGCCAACGGTGGCAGCGGTTTCATCCGCTGGCGCGCCAATGAAAGCCGCGAGTGGAAGCTGACCCTCAGCCCCTCCCATTTCAGTGACGGCAACGATCGTTTCGAGGCCTTGCTCAGCGGCCGCGAAGGCCTTTACAGCTCGCCGAAAGTGCAAGTGGACCTGGGCCTGGAAGTCGGCGCCAGCCGCAACAGCAAGGAAGACACGGTCTACTTCAACCCGAAGTCAGACTTCACCGTGTTGCCTGTCCTCAACATCAACCATGTGCTCTATCACCGCTACGAGACCCAGTGGAGTCAGCAGTTCCAGGTCGGTGCGGGTACGTATAGCCAGCAGGATTATTCCACGGGTGGCATCGGGCTGGTGGGCTACGGCCAACGCTATCGCTGGAACGATGTCCTGGAAGCCGGCGCCAACCTGAGCCTGATCAGCCGACCTTACGACGGCGATCGCGAACGCGATCTGCGTCTGCTCGTCGACCTCACTTACCGTTTCTAGAAGAGCCTGACCATGACCGTCCTCAGCCGTTGCTTGTTGATTCTGGGCGTAATGCTGGCCAGTGCCTGTGCCCAGCAACCCGCGCCTTTCACTCCACCCGCCGAGCGGCCGACACCGGCCAACGAAGCGCCGTGGCCGAAAAACCATTTCCTGGGCATTGCCTACCACGACGTCGAGGATCGCGACCCCGATCAGGCGGTGGTGGCGGTGCGCACCGAGCGTTTGATCGAACAGTTGGCCTGGCTGCGCGAGAACGGCTACAAGGCGGTCAGCGTCGATCAGATCCTGGCGGCTCGCAACGGTGGGCCTGAGTTGCCGCCCAAAGCGATCATGCTCAGTTTCGACGATGGCTATTCCAGCTTCTATACCCGCGTAATGCCGATCCTGCGTGCCTACCGTTGGCCAGCATTGCTGGCGCCGGTGGGCTATTGGATCGACACGCCGATGAACCAGCCAGTGGACTTCGCAGGCCAGCCACGGCCGCGTGGCGAGTTCCTCACCTGGCAGCAGATCCGCGAAGTGTCTCAATCGGGCCTGGTGGAAATCGCTGCGCACACCGACAACAACCACAAAGGCATCCTGGCCAACCCCCAGGGCAACCTGGAGCCGGCGGCGACCTCGCTGCGTTTTGATCCGGCCACTGGGCGTTATGAAAGCCAGGCGCAGTTCGATGCGCGGATGCGTGCTGACGTTGCCGCGATCTCCAACAAGATCCAAAAGGTCACCGGCAAGAAACCGCGGGTGTGGGTATGGCCTTACGGTGCCGCCAAAGGCACCTCGCTGGCGATCATTGGCGAGCAGGGCTACCAGATGGCCCTGACCCTGGAAGATGGCCTCGACAGCTCCAGTGACCTGATGAACAGCCCACGCTTCCTGGTGGCCTCCGACCCGGACGGCGAGCATTTCGCCAACAGCATGGTCGCGGTACAAACCAAGGCGCCGATGCGCGTGTTACATGTGGACCTGGATAACGTCTACGACCCGGACCCGGCTCAACAGGCACGCAACCTCGACCAGTTGGTACAGCGCGTGGTGGACATGGGCGCCGGCACCGTGTTCCTGCAGGCCTTCGCCGATCCCAAGGGTGATGGCCTGGTGCATTCGGTGTACTTCCCCAACCGCCACTTGCCGGTACGCGCCGACCTGTTCAACCGCGTCTCCTGGCAGTTGCACACCCGTGCCCATGCTGCGGTGTACGCCTGGATGCCGGTGCTCAGTTTTGCCCTCGACCCCAAGCTGCCACGCGTAACGCGCTGGGACCCGGAAACTGGCAAGGTCGGCCTCGATCCAGACCAGTACAAACGCCTGTCGCCGTTTGACCCGCAGGTGCGCAAGATCATCGGGGAGATCTACGAGGACCTGGCGCGCAACAACGCGATCGACGGTGTGCTGTACCACGACGATGCGGTGTTCAACGATTTCGAAGATGCCAGCCCCGCCGCGCTCAAGGCCTACGCCGCTGCTGGCCTGCCGAACACCATTGAGGCGCTGCGTGCCGATCCGGCCGTGATGCAACGCTGGACCCGTTTCAAGAGCCGCTACCTGATCGACTTCACCAAGGAGCTGACCGCCAAGGTCCGCGCCATCGGTGGGCCGCAGATACAGACCGCGCGCAATATCTTCGCCGAGCCGATGCTCAACCCCGGCAGCGAAGCCTGGTTTGCGCAGAACCTGGATGATTTCCTGCAGACCTACGACTGGACCGCGCCCATGGCCATGCCGCTGATGGAAGGCCAGGAGTACAGCAACTCCAACGCCTGGCTGGAGAAGCTGGTCGCCACGATCAAGGCGCGCCCCGGCGCCATGGAACGCACGGTGTTCGAACTGCAAGCCAAAGACTGGCGCACCAAGGCCGCCCCGGACATCGACGCCAAACAGATGGCTGAATGGATGGGTGTACTCAAGCGCCAGGGTGTCACGAGTTTTGGCTACTACCCGGACAACTTCCTGGAAAACTCCCCGGACCTGAAGACGGTGCGTCCGGCCATTTCCAACCAATGGAACCCTTGACCATGTTCGACAGACTCTTGGCTTTATTCGTGCTGGCATTGGTATTGGGTGTGCCCCTGGGCCTGATCTTCCTGGTCACCGGGCAGTTCCTGATGGACTTCGTGTTTTTCTACCCGCTGTTCATGTCGGCGTTGTGGATCGCAGGCGGCCTGTATTTCTGGCTGCACTGGGAGCGCCATTGGCCGTGGGAAGAGGACACACCGGCACCTACCTTGGCCGGTAACCCGCTGATCTCGATCATCATCCCTTGCTACAACGAAGGGGATAACGCCGCCGATACCATCCATGCGGCACTGGGTCAGTTGTACCCGAACATCGAAGTGATCGCGGTGAATGACGGCTCCAAGGACAACACCGCCGCGGTACTCGACGCCCTGGCGCTGGAGAACCCGCGCCTGCGTGTGTTGCACTTGGCGCAGAACCAGGGCAAGGCAGTGGCCTTGCGCATGGGCGCCGTGGCGGCGCGTAGCGAGTACCTGGTGTGCATCGACGGCGACGCGTTGCTGGATAAAAACGCGGCAGCCTATATGGTAGCGCCGATGCTGGATAACCCGCGCCTTGGCGCAGTGACCGGCAACCCGCGCATCCGTACGCGCTCGACCTTGATCGGCCGCGTGCAAGTCGGCGAATTCTCTTCGATCATCGGTTTGATCAAGCGCACGCAACGGGTGTTCGGGCGGATCTTCACGGTATCGGGTGTGGTGGTCGCGTTCCGTAAAAAGGCGCTGGACCGCATCGACTACTGGAGCACCGACATGATCACCGAGGACATCGATGTCAGTTGGAAGCTGCAGCTCGATCACTGGAGCATCTTCTACGAGCCCCGCGCCCTGTGCTGGATCCTGATGCCCGAAACCGTCGGCGGCCTGTGGAAACAACGCCTGCGCTGGGCCCAGGGTGGTGCTGAGGTGCTGTTCAAGAATATCCGTGGCATCTGGCAATGGCGTCATCGCTACCTGTGGCCGCTGTTGTTCGAATACTGCCTGTCCACCGGTTGGGCGTTCACCTTTCTGTTGTCGGTGATCTTCTGGGGCGTGGGTAAATTCATCCCGCTGCCGCAAGCGATCGCGGTCGACTCCCTGATGCCGCCGGCGTTTACCGGCTTGGTATTGGCCATGGTGTGCCTGTTGCAGTTCGCCGTGAGCATCATCATCGACCGCCGCTACGAGAAGGACCTGTGGAAAACCCTGTTCTGGACCGTGTGGTACCCGATGGTGTTCTGGCTGGTCAGTTTGTTCACCACCCTGGTCAGTTTTCCCAAGGTGCTGTTCAACCAGCATCAGAAGCGTGCGCGCTGGGTCAGTCCCGATCGCGGCATCAAACCTACTGAAGAGGAGGCGTGATCATGAAATTGGTCAGAACTCGCCAACGTACGGTGATGTGGATCATCGACGTGTTGTTGACCCTGATGGCCTGGGCCGGCCTGATTTGGTTGCTGGCACGTGGGATCAGTTCGATGCTGGAGACCCATGATGGTCCGCGTATCGATGCGCCGATTTTTGCCGCGCTCAACACCCTGCAGATCTACCTGTGGATTGCGCTGTTCAACGCTGTGATCCTGATCAGCTGGGCGCGCTACCAGCAACGCCGGGGCCGCAAGTTCGCCCAGCGTCGCGCCGAGGCCAAGGCGTTGACCGACCAGAACCTGAGCGAGAGTTTCAGCCTGGCTGAAGGGGATCTGGAGCAGTTGCGTAAGCCTGGGGTGCTGGTGATCCATAACGACGAGGAGGGTGGTGTGGCGGAAGTGAAGTCCCATGTCTCCCGCGATGTCGAGAAGCCGGGGCTGACCCTGGTGCCGGCCAAGGATCAGAGCAAAGACGCCAGTTAAGGCGAACGCTGGAGGATCGTTCCCATGCAAGGTGGGAACGATTTGGTTTAATCCCGACAAATGGGATCCAATTCACAAAAATGCCGCGAACTTTTCTGCTTTTTCCGATACTAACCTAACTCGGCAAGAAGTTGATGGCTAAGTAATGGCAATCTTCAAGTTCTCCGATGAATCGCTATCAAGAGTGCTGCCGCCTGTCGGAATAAAAATCCCATGGCCAGTCAGCTTTTCTCTTTGGTAATTTTTAGTTGTTATAAATCAACATGTTGCATGACTGATTAGTACTAATGTCCAACTAGCTCAGCTTTTTGAGTTGTTGGAAGTTAGGTGTTAGTTTGCCGCCCCTTGATTTTCGATGGATCGAATATGTCTTTGTTATTGCCACGGACTCGGTTACTGCTATGCACTTTCATGCTCGCTTATTTGGGCCTGAACAGTGCCATGGCCGCCCCCACGCCCGGGGATCAGGACCTGATCCGCGATCGGCAGAACCGCCTGCTTGAAGAGCAGCGCCGGCGTCTCGAAGAACTCAAGGACCTGCCCGGTAAAGAATCCAGGCCCCAGGCCCCGGCGACGCCTGCCGACACACGTTGCTTCCCGATCAAAGACATCGAACTCAAGGGCGCTGACAGCCTGTCTGCCGACGACCGCGCACGCCTGCTCAAACCCTACACGGGCCAATGCCTGGGCGTGTCGCAGCTCAATGAACTGCTCAGGGTCATTACCGACTACTACATCGAAAAAGGCCGCGTTACCAGCCGTGCCTATCTGCCGCAGCAAGACCTTTCCAGCGGTCACCTGCAAGTGTTGGTGGTGGAAGGCAAGCTCGAAGGCTTGAAAGGCGCACAAGGCAGTACCGTTACCGACCGTGAGCTGGCGATGGCCTTTCCCGGCAAGGTTGGCGAGGCGCTCAACCTGCGTGAAGTCGAGCAACTGGTGGACCAGCTCAACCGGTTGCCCTCCAAGCAGGCTCAGATGGAGCTGACCCCCGGCACGCAGATCGGCGGCAGTGAAGTGGTGGTCAAGAACACCCCGCAAAAGCCCTGGCGCGCCAGCCTGTCACGCAATAACGATGGGCAGAAAAGTACCGGCGAGCAGCAGTGGGGAGCCGGCCTTGAGTGGGACAGCCCGCTGGGCCTGGCCGATCAACTGGTACTGCGCGGCGGCCACGACGCCGTGAGTGACCACCAGAAAACCTCAAAAAACAGCATGCTCTACTACAACGTGCCGTGGGGCTGGTGGAACTTCAGCTACACCTACAGCGAGAGCGACTACCGCACCTATGGCAGGGTCGACGACTTCAAATTCAAACAGAACGGTGACAACCAGAACCACCAACTGCGCGCTGAGCGGGTGATCCACCGTGACGACGTGAGCAAGACATCGGTAAACGTGGGCCTTGCGCACCTGCGCACCAACAACTACATCCTCGACATCCGTACAAAGCCGAGCAGCAACCGCCTCAGCGAATTGCAACTGGGCATCAACCACGGGCGGCGTATCGGCAATGCGTTCGTCAACGTCGACCTGGGCATGCAGAACGGCATCGGCTTGTTCGACGCGCAATCTCAAGATGAGCGCGACCCGTTCGGTAATCGCCAACCCAATGCGCGCTACCGCAAATACACCGCCACCGTCAGCTACCTGCAACCGTTCGCCTTGTGGGGCGAGTCGTTCAGTTTTTCCAGCCTGGCCACCGGCCAACGCAGTGAAGACATTCTGTTCAGCCCGCAGCGCATGAGCCTGGGTGGTTCGGCCTCGGTGCGTGGTTTCAAGGATCAGCAGTTGATTGGCGATAGCGGCGGCTACTGGCGCAACGAAGTGCGCTGGGCCCGTGCGGTGACCGTCGACTGGTTGCGCCCGGCTTTTGCTGAATACGGCGCCAGCGTCGGCTACGACCAAGGGGTGATCAGTAATGATCGCTATAACGGCGGTGTACACGGCCGGGTGTCGAGTAACTCCCTGGAGCTGTTCGCCCGCGGCAAGAACCTGAGCACCAGCGTGACCTTTGCGCATTCTTTGGAACGCCCGGCAGTGATGAGCGAGCGCGAAGCGCCGATCTACTTCCGTATGGATTTCTTCCTGTAATTAAACGCCCCGCAGCAACGAGAATCTGAAAATGGATGTTCGCCAATTTGCCTTCCTGGCCCGCCAACCTTCCGCTGCATTGATGCCGCGCAACTCGTTCTTCGGCCTGCCCAAGCGCGGGCTGGTGCTGGTCCTTGCCAACGCGCTGTTCTGGCAGCCGCTGCTGGCCCAGGCTGAGGGGATCGTAGTCAGTGCGCCGGGGACCACCGTTGGCGCGGCGGGCAATGGCGTGCCGGTGGTGAACATCGCAACGCCTAACGGCAGTGGGTTGTCCCACAACCAGTTCAAGGACTACAACGTCGGCCCCAACGGGGTGATTCTCAACAATGCCACGGGTGCCGTGACCAATACCCAGTTGGGCGGCTATATCGTCGGCAACCCCAACCTCAAGGGCGGTGCAGCCAGCGTCATCCTTAACGAAGTCAACGGCGGCAACCCCAGCCAGTTGCGCGGCTTTACCGAAGTGGCGGGGCAATCGGCCAAGGTCATCGTGGCCAACCCCCACGGCATCACCTGCAGCGGTTGTGGTTTCATCAACACGCCAAATGTCACCCTGACCACCGGTAAGCCGGTACTCGACGCGAACGGCCAGTTGCAGCGCTACCAGGTGGATGGCGGCGCCGTGACCATCGATGGCCAGGGTTTGAACGCGAGCAACGTCGATCGCTTCGAAATCATCACCCGCTCGGCCAAGATCAATGCGCAGATCAACGCACGCGAACTGACCGTGATCGCCGGTCGCAATGACGTGGACGCACGAACACTGAACGCGACTCCGCGCGCCGATGACGGCAGCACCAAGCCAGAGCTGGCGATTGATTCCTCGGCCTTGGGCGGCATGTATGCCGGTGCGATCAAGCTGGTGGGCACCGAAGCCGGTGTGGGGGTGAAGCTTGACGGCACGCTCGCGGCCAGCGGCGGCGATATCCAGATCGATGCCAATGGGCGTCTGAGCATGGCGCAAACGCAGGCCACCGGTAACGTCAAGGTCGCCGCGAAGAACGTCGACCTCACCGACAAGGTGTACGCCACCGGCACTGTGCAGGTGACCAGCGCCCAAGCCCTGGTCAACCAGAAGAGTGTGGCTGCCGGCCAACGTATCGAGATCAACGCGGCCACGGTCACCAACCCAGGCATCATCGAAGCGGGTGTCGCGCCCGACAACAGTCGAAACACCACCGGCGACCTGGTGATCAATGCGCAAACCGTCAACACCACTGGCAACTTGCTGGCCAGTCGCGCCCTGGCGATCACCGCCGCGCAAGCGCTGACCAACCAGGGTGCAATCATCCAAGCCAAGAGCGTCAACGTCAGTAGCGCCAAACTGACCAACCAGGGTGCCAACGCGCGCCTGTTCGGCGAACAAAACCTGGCGATCAACTCCCCGGCCATCGTCAACCTCGGCGGCCTGATCCGCTTCGGTGATGGCCAGGCAGCCACGCTCGACAGCGCGTCCCTGGACAACCGCCAGGGCCGTATCGAAATGGCTGGTGGCAGCTTGGTGCTGAGCAGTGCGGACCTGAACAACAGTGGCGGCCAAGTCATCGCCAACGACCTGACGGTCAACGCCGGCAAGCTGAACAACCAGAATGGCGTGCTGGTGGCCAAGACCGCCACAGTCAATGCCATCGATCTCGACAACAGCCTTAAGGGCCTGATCCAGGCCGACGGTGGCGCGCTCAACCTCACCGTCTCCAACGGCTTCAACAACAACCAGGGTTTTGCCCAGGCCAACACCGACCTCACCGTCAAAACCGGCAACCTCAGCAGCAACGCAGGCGGCGTACTGAGCGCCAACACTGGCAAGCTGACGCTGACCGCTGCGCAACAGCTCAACAACGCCCAGGGCCGCTTGCAAGCCGGGCAGGGCGATGTCGAGCTGCACGCCGCGAATCTGGACAACCAGAGCGGCGTGATCGTCGGTAAGCAACTGCTGCTTGACGTCAAAGCAGGGGACATCGACAACCGCGCCGGCCGCGTACTGGGCGACAAGCTGGACGTGCGCGCCTCCGGCCTGGATAACCGCAACGCCGGCCTGCTGGCCGGTGGCACCGAAGGCGTTAGCTTGCTGCTCAAAGGCCCGGGCCAGTTGCTCAACGCCCAAGGTCGCATTCAAAGCGAAGGCCTCTTGCACCTGCAAGGCGAGCGCCTCGACAACAGCGCCGGCACCCTGCTCGGTAAAACGGTCGAGGTGACCGCGCAAAGCCTTAACAACAGCAGCAAAGGCGCGTTGGTCAGCGATGGCGGTGACATCACCTTCAATGTCAGCGACCTGCTGACCAACGTCGACGGTGTGATCGACGCCGGCGAGCGCAGTATTCTGGTCAAGGCCCTCACCACGCTCAACAACGACAGCGGCACCCTGCGCGGCAAGCGGCTGGACATCGCGGCCCAGCATTTGAACAACGACAACGGCCAACTGCTGGCCGGCAACCTGGGCCTGGGCTACAGCGGCCAAAGTGTGACCAACCGTAAAGGCCTGATCCTCAGCGGCGGGGCGCACACCGAACTGAACACCGCAAGCCTGGATAACCAGGGCGGCACCGTGCAAGGCGATACCTTGACTGTCACCGCCGGCAAGGCCGACAACGGCAGCGGTGGCCTGATGGCGAGCTTGCTGGGCGACCTGCAACTGACAGTCGAGGCCCTGACCAACCGTGGCGGCAAATTGTTCGGCAAAGAACAGGTCACCGTCAGTGGTGCGACCCTCGACAACAGCGCCAGCGGTCAGATCAGCGGCAACCTGCTCAACCTGACCTCACGCGACACCCTCTCCAACCAGGGGGGCCTGATCGAAGCCAACCAAGGCCTGACCCTCGTCGGCGGTAATCTCGACAACAGCGCCGGCGGCCAGGTGCGCGCATTGGGTAGTACCAACAGCAGCCTCGACTTCAGCGGCCAGGTAAACAACCAGAACGGTACGTTGGAGTTCGCCAGCCAGGCTTTCAGCCTCGACGCCGCGAACCTCAATAACCAGGGCGGCATGTTGCAGCACGCCGGCAGTGGCCTGTTCCATATCAACACGGCCGGACTCACTGGCAGCCAAGGCAACATCCAGGGCATGGGCACCGCTGACTGGGCATTCGGTAAAGTCGAAAGCCTCGGTCGGGTACAACTCAACGAAGTTCTTACCTACAAAAGCGCCCAGGGCCTGACCCTCAAGGCTGGCGACCGCATGGCCAGCGGCAAGGGTTTGATCCTCGACGTCGCCAGCCTCGACAACGGCGGCGAACTGCTCAGCGATGGTGATTTGAGCATCACCACTGCTGGCGACATCACCAACAGTGGTCGTGTGTCGGCGTTGAAAAATCTCAGCGTGACGGCGAATAACCTCAGCCAGAACGGCGGGCGCCTGGCGGGCAGCCACACTCAACTGAACCTGGGCGGTACGCTGGATAACCTCGGCTTCCTGACCGCACGTCAGCAACTGGATATTGCGGCGACGCAGATCAATAACCGCGGAACCCTGGGCGCTCAGGGTGCGGTGAACCTGCTGGCGTCGAACGGCATCACCAATGCTGCCGATTCACTGTTGTTCAGTGGCGGCGAAATGATCTTGCGTGGCAACAGCTTCGGCAATACCTACGGTGACGTTTATAGCCAGGGCAACCTCAGCTTTGCCGCCATTAATGGCGGACCTGCTGCCGGTTTCAGCAACCTGTCCGGCACCGTAGAAAGTGCCGGCAATATCCGCATCAATGCGGCGTTTGTGGAAAACGCCAAGGCCGAATTCGAACTCGGGCAAACCCTGCAGGGTGGGCGTGTGGAGTGGCTATGTGGCCAGCATTGCGACGGGCATGATTCGTTCAAGCGCGGCCAAATCAACATCTACCAGACCTACCTCGAATCAGCGATCAAGGATTCGGCACCCGCTCGTCTTGTGGCGGGCAAGGATCTGCTGATCCAGGCAGACATGGTGCAAAACCGCTACAGCCTGCTGGCCGCCAATGGCAACCTGGGCATCGTCGCCAATGACCTGCTCAACCAGGGCGCGGGTACGCGCACGGGTCAAAACACCATCGTCATCGGTACGCCGGGCAGGATCAACCTTGGCTATTGGGACCAGACGGAGTACGTCGAAATTCCGGCGTTCAACGCCGCTGTCGCTGCGGGTAACTTTGACCTGGCACGTTTCGAAGCACTCAAGGCGCGGTCTTCGGATGCGCGTTTCGCTGAGGTGAGCAACGTTACCACCTGGACCGACAATGCTGGCCCGGGCTATGGCGCAACCCTGCAAGCCGGCGGCACCGTCAACCTCAACGTCGCCCGTACCCTGCAAAACGGCACACTGCACGAAAACACCCTGGCGCAACTCACCGGCACCCTGGGCGATGACCAGACTGGCATCCCTGTCGGGGGCATCAACATCAACCTGAGCAAGCACGCCAACGACGCCAGCGCCCAGGCGCCCGGCACCGTGCTGCCAGTGGCCGGTGTCGCGCCCGGCGGTGGATTCGTACCCGTGGACTACACGGGCACACCGTTCGCACCGGTCGACCCCACCACTGCGCCCAACTTCCAGCTGCCCAAGGGCGAATACGGTCTGTTCGTTAAAAACGCCGACCCCACCAGCCATTACTTGATCGAAACCAACCCCGAGTTCACCTCGTTAACGGGCTTCTTCAGCTCCGACTACATGCTCGGCAAGCTCGGTTTCAGCGCCGACAACGCCTGGCGTCGCCTCGGTGACGGCCAATACGAAACCCGCCTGATCCGCGACGCGGTGCTCGCCCAGACCGGCCAGCGCTTCCTCGCTGGCGGCCTGTACAGCGACGCCGACCAATTCCGCTACTTGATGGACAACGCCCTCGCGAGCAAAGACGCCCTGCGTCTGAGCCTCGGTGTGACGCTTACCAGCCAGCAGGTCGGCGCCCTGACCCACGACATTGTGTGGATGGAAAACCGCGTGGTCGACGGCCAGACAGTCCTCGTCCCAGTGCTGTACCTGGCCCAGGCCGAATCGCGCAATGTACGCGGCAACAGCCTGATCCAGGGGCGCGACCTCAACCTGGTCACCGGTGGCGACCTGGTCAACGTCGGCACCCTGCGCGCCAGCAACAACCTCTCTGCAGCCAGCACTGGCGGCAGCATCTACACCGGCGGACTGGTCGAAGCTGGCAACAACCTGAGCCTGCTGGCCGACGACAGTATCCGCAACGCCATGGCCGGCGAAATTCGCGGCAAGCAAGTCAGCCTCGCCACGCTCAAAGGCGATATCACCAACGACACCACCGCCATCCAGGTGCGTGACGGCGCCGGCATGCGCACCCTCACGGACACCAGCGCCGGCACCATCGTCGCCCGCGAAAACCTGGCCATGGACGCCCACCGCGATCTCACCAACCGCGGCGCCCTGGTCGCTGGCAACGACGCCAACCTCGTCGCCGGCCGCGACCTCAGCCTCATTGCCGCCAGCGATACCAGCGTGAAACATGAGTTCAGCGACGGCGGGCACAAGTCCACGATCACCACCGACGTCAAAAACCTTGCCGCCACCGTCACGGCGGGGGGCAACCTGAACATGAAGGCGGGTCAGGATGTAAACATCATCGGCAGCACCGCCACCGCTGGCAAAGATATCAATGTCGACGCCGGGCGCGATTTCAACGTGGCGTCGGTCAGCGATGTGCACAACGTCGAGGGCAAGGAGAAGGACGGCAAGAAACGCATCAAGACGGCGGACGAGCAGACCACGCAAGTGGCGAGCGTACTGACGGCGGGTGGGAACTTTGTCAGCCGGGCGGAGCGTGACACCACGATCGTGGCGAGCAAGATCAGTGCGGGGAATGAGGCTTATCTGTATAGCGGGGATAAGTTGAGTGTGTTGGCGGCGCAGAACAGCACCCATACGTTGTATGACATGAAGGAGAACGGTGGCTGGGGCGCCAAAAAAGCCAAGCGTGATGAAGTCACCCAGGTCACCAACGTAGGCACCGAAATCAGGACCGCGGGTAACCTGACTATGGTCAGCAAAGGCGACCAGCTTTATCAAGTCGCCAAGCTCAACAGCGGCAACGACCTGATTCTGAAAAGCGGCGGCGCCATCACTTTTGAAGGCGTGAAGGACTATCACGACGAGAGCCATACCAAGAGCAAGAGCAACATGGCTTGGTTCTCGATGAAGGGCAAAGGCAATACCGACGAAACCCTGCGTCAAAGCGAACTGGTTTCTCAGGGGCAGACCGTCATACAGGCCGTGAACGGTCTGAAAATCGACATCAAGCAAGTTGACCAGCAAACCGTGAGCCAGACCATCGACACGATGGTCAAGGCCGACCCGCAATTGGCTTGGCTTAAGGAGGCCGAGAAGCGCGGGGATGTCGATTGGCGGCAAGTGAAGGAGATTCACGAGTCGTTCAAGTACAGCAACTCGGGCATGGGCCAGGCGGCCATGTTGGCGATCATCATCATCGTCACTGTGTTGACGGCAGGGGGGGCGAGTGCTCTGGCGGGAGGTGCCGCAGGAGCGACAGCAGGCTCAGGGACCGCCATGGCCGCCGGCACCGCAGCGACTGCTGCTACAGCGACGACTGCGGGAACAGCAGCCACTGCAGCAGGTTTTGGAAACATGATGGCGACCGCTGCATTGACCTCAATGGCCAGCACCGGTGCTGTCAGCGTCATCAACAATAAGGGCAACCTGGGTACGGCACTCAAGGACACCTTTAGCAGCGACAGCTTGAAAAACGCTGCCATCGGTGCGATGACAACGGGTGTGTTGAATTACGCAGACAGCAATTGGTTCCAGGGCGCGAGTCCGGCTAACGGTGCCGGTCCGCAAGTCACCACCGCAGGCTCTGTGCAAAATCCGGGTTACAGCAGTGAATGGCTCAACTGGTCGAAAGCGCAAGATACGGTCCTGCGCAGCGGCACGCACGCAGTCATCAAAAGTGGCATTTCTACGGCCGTTAACGGTGGTAGCTTTAAAGACAACCTGGGTAATAGCCTGGTATCAGAAGGCTTTGACCTCGCCGCCGCTGTCGGCAACAAGAACCTTGGGGACTTCGCGGATTACATGAAACTGAGCAATGGCTCGGCAGAGAAAGTGTTTCTACACGCTATTTTGGGTGGCGCGCTGTCTGCCGCCAGGGGCGGCGACTTCAAAACTGGAGCGCTAGCCGGTGCCGCAGCGGAGGGCCTGACGGCTGGAGCAACTGAAAATTTGAGCAAGTATCTGGATTCCCAGTTTGCAACCAATGATCAGTTCAAGGTGGGTACGGCCCAGATCATAGGGATTTTGGCGGGTGCGGCAGTCGATGGTGATCCTGAGACTGCCAGCTGGGTCGCAGGTAATGCTCAGCGTTATAACGACATGATGCACATTGATGGAGGCTGGGGGGCAGCGTCGGCAAGTTTGGGCGAAAAAATGGTTCAAGATGGCGCCGATGCAAATCAGGTATCTACAGCAATAAGATCGCAAAATCACGGTGATGGATATGATGGGTGGATGCCCGCCAACGCACTTGTTCAAGCGTGGACAATGATGGTTGGCCTGCCACTAGCCGCCATCGAGGCTCCTGCGATAGGTGCCGGGAGTCTAGCAATGGGTGGTTTGATTTCTGGCGGTGCTAACTTTAGTTATCAATTGTCTACGGGGAAACCCATTAACTATACCGATGTATCCATTGCCAGCGGTGTAGGTGCCCTGACCCAAGGGAAAGGCTTTCTCTTAACGCAAGGATACGGCCTGAGCGGAGCTTATCTGGGTAGTCTGATTAAAGGGGAGGATCCGACATATTCTCTTTTGGGCGCGGCAGTGGGTGGATCTGCCGGTTTTGCAGGTGGGAAAGTCATAACGGGGCAATTGAAACCCTATATAGGTGGCTCGTCAGAAGTTCTTGGAAGCAGTCTGGGTGCCTACGGTTCTGAAGTTATTAACGGCGTTATAACCACTGCTGGAGAGAAGAAGTGATCAAGCCGAGATCAAGGGTGCAGGCATTTATATTGTTATTGATTTATGTGTTTTTGTTGTTTTTGTTGATGGGGGTTATTGCAAAATTTTTGGGGGCGTTGATTAATTATTCAAAGAGTGATGTATGGCGCTTTGGTTGGGCTGATATTGTTGATCTCTTTCCGGGTGTTTTCGCTTACGCACTTCCTGTTGGCGCAGGCATTTTGGTGCAGTCATGGTTGAAAGATCGTAAGAGAAGTAAGTCTGACAGTGGGGAGGGGTAAACGACTGAATGGGGTAATCGTTGTTCTGGTGTTCCTGGCCGGCTGTGCGCTGGGTCTCCAGCAACGATGGAACGACCGTTGAGTCGCCTGTTTACAGTCTTTGCTCGCGCGTGCCCCGTACCTCCAGTTGCTACCTGTTTTAGAAAAAAGTCGGACCACGGGTGTGATGTGATGGCGACGCGGGTAGATCTTGATTTCTGTGCTCAACTACGCATCTTGCCGATACAGCCCCGAACCTTTTCGTAGATCCCAATGTCTTTACCCCGCCCAACCACATCCGGTTGGGCTGCATGGACTGCAACGTTTTCAACAGCATTAAGGATTAATGTGAGCCTTTCCCCCTTATTCCCTGCCTCGTCACTGCCTTTCGCGGTGCGAAGGGTTGCACCTGCGCATCCGGCACGCGCGACAAGGGTATGCACTCGGATCCTTTGATCCTTCGCTTAGTACCTCTACGGCCGCCGGGCCTATTGGCGGCTTTGATCTGTAGTTCATGGAGTTAGAAATGAAGCGCAAGCAGTTCCAGAAAAGCCTGTTGGCAGTCATGGTCGGCGCAATCAGCACCCAAGTGCTGGCGGTGGATGTTGACCTTGGAGCGGGCAAAACGATGTTCATCAACGAAAACTACACTGAGTCGTTGGTGCTCACCGGGCAAACCACCCAGGTGGTCGATCAGAACAGCACGGCCGCTGCAGGGCTGGGGGTCGCCAATACCCACATCCAGGGTTCGCTGATCAACCGCGCGGACATTACGCTGAATGCCGATGGCCGTACCATCCGTGGCATTGCGCTGGACCCGATGTACTGGACCGGTCCTCAGAACCTGAGCCCCGGTTCTGTCACGGGTAACGTAGAGCAGGCCGGTATCATTTCGATGAACAATGGCGGCGACGAAGGCATGGAGATCGGCAAGACGGTCATTGGCGGCAGTGTGATCAACTCCGGCACGATCCGTTCGACACCACCTTCGACACCGGCACCGTTTCCCTCCTTCATCGGTGGGGGCGAGGGTATTTACCTGCATGGCACCACCATCGCCGGGGATGTTTCCAACACTGGCCTGATCGACATGGCGGGTGAAGGCGCGATCGGCATCATACTGGACCGTGACAACAACACCCCGACCACCATCGGCGGCAAGATCCTCAACTCCGGCACCATCAAGGCGACAGGCGAAGGCGCCTGGGGCATCGAAGTTGAAACCGATACCAGCCCGCTGCGAATCGAAAACAGTGGCTTGATCTCGGCCAATGGCTTGGGCGCTCGTGGCATGTTGGTGTACCAGGGCACCTTCGATTACATCCTCAATACCGGCACCATCGAAGGCCTGGGCACCGATGCTGGGGCTTTCGAATTCTCCGGCGCCGACTTCGCGCAAAACAGCGCGGCGGGCTCACGCGGTATCGTCAACCGCGGGATCATCCGCGCGGATGGCACCGCCATCAGCGTCAACCCGGCCGATCAGGTCTCGACCTTTGAAATCAACCAGCAGGCCGGTGAAATCCGCAGTAATTCCGGCACCGCGATTGATGCAGCCAACCTTGCGACGCTGAATTGGACGGGTGGCAACATCATCGGTGATGTGCTGAACCTGAACGCGGTGAACATTGACGGCCAGGCAGGCTTCACTGGCAGCCGCATCATCGCGCCGGTGTCGATCAACTCAGGTTCCCTGAACCTCTCCGCGCCAGGCACTGCCATTACCGGCAACCTCAACGTAGCCAGTGGCGCCGGTATTGATATGCACCTTTCCGACAGCGTAGTGCCGACCACGCCGTACCTGACCGTCAACGGCGCAGCCAACTTTGCCCAAGCCTCGAAGCTGACGGTAAGCGCCAACCCAGGTGATTTCGCCAGCACCAACAGCGGCACCCAATACACCCTGCTGCAAGCCACCAGCGTGCAAGATGGCGGGCTGTCCGTGGCCAGTTCTTCGTCGCTGCTGGACGTGCTCAGCTATTCGGCCGACGCACAGACGGTCAAGGCCGTGGTGGCGGTCAAAGACAACCAGCAAGTGCAGCAGGAACTGGCTGGCGTAGGCGCGAGCGCGGCTTCGGCCACGGCGGTCAACACCTTCAAGAACGACGTATTGAGCCGACTCGGCCAAAACGATCAGGTGTTCCAGGCCCTGGCCAACGCCGGTACGGCGCAGCAACTGGCGCAGATCGGCGACCAGCTCAAGCCTGACGTCAACCGTGGCGCCCTGGATGTGGCGTTGTCCGGGCAAACCGTCATCAACGGCGCGATCTTCAATCGCCTCACTGACCAACGCGAAAGCCGCCAGGCCGGTGGCGTGTGGGTGCAGGGTCTGAGCAGCAACATGGACCAGGACGGCCGTGGGGGTGACAACGGCTACTCGGCCAACAGCAGCGGCATGGCAGTGGGTGTGGACAGCCGTGTGAACGACACCACCACGTTGGGTGTGGCGTACAGCTACCTCAATTCCAACATCCATTCCGACCTTGGCAACAAAACCGATGTCGAGGGCCACGCGCTGTCGCTGTACGGCAACTGGGCGCTGCAGAACTGGTTTGTCGACGGCAGCCTCAGCTACGGTCATAACGACAACGACAGCAAGCGCCACATTGCTGGCACCACGGCCAAGGGCAGTTACGACAGCAACGTGTTGTCGGCCAGCGTGATCGGCGGCTACAGCTTCAAGCCGTCCGAGACGGTCGTGATCGAGCCTCGTGTGGCTGCGCGTTACGCCAACGTACGCATGGATGGCTACGACGAGAAAGGGTCCTCGGCCGCCCTGAGCACACGTTCGCAGCGTTATGAAGTGGGCGAGTTGGGCGCCGGTGTGCGTCTGGCTGGCAACCTGCCGATGGGCGCAGGCAGCCTGCAGCCGGAAGCGACGTTGATGGCGTATCACGACTTGATGGGCGATCGCGTGGCGCAAACCTCGAGCTACATGCTCGGTGGTTCGGCATTTACCGTGACCGGCGCGTCAGTGGCACGTGATAGCTATGAGGCCAGTGTGGGTGTGAACTACCAGGTTTCAGACTTCACCGTAGGCGCCAGCTACACCCGTCAGGCGCGCAGTGGGTTTGATGCCGATGGTGTGATGCTCAAGGCGCGGTATGCGTTTTAAGCTCGGTTAAGGCATTACGCTGTACCGGTGGCGAGGGAGCCCGCTCCGTCGCCACCGGTTTCATCAGAACAACTTACGCTGCACCGCCTCATCCAGCGTACTGCGCGTCAACGCTTCGACCACTTCCCGCGTGTCGGTCTGGAACGGCAGGCCCACGATCAACACCAGGTGCACCCAGGTGCGTACCGACTCACTCTTTTTGACCCGGCCCAATTCCTTGCCGTCCTTGTCCTTGAACACCGTTTCAAGGGTGAAGATGTTCTTTGCGGTGGTGGGGATGATGCAGAACGTGAAGCCGGTGATGAACGCCGACACCGGGCTGTACTCTTCATTGTTGTGCAGCGTGGCATCCACATAGAGGTCCGAGTCGACCTTGTCGGTGCTGACCCGCGAAAAGCGATTGGACTGTTGGAAAGTGTCGGACACCGCCTTTTCCCACAGTACGACCGGGGCCCCGACCGCCGCATTGCCTGGGCCGCCGTTGACGTGGTTTTGCGCCGTGGTGCGCACATACACCGTCGGTTTTTGCGCCGGCGCGTTAGCCGTCGGAGGCCAGGTCTGGACCGCTGGCAGTTCGTGTTGTGAATAGGACACACAGCCGGTCAGCAAGACGGCCGCGAGTACCAGGCAGTGTTTGATCAATCCTTTCATGTGTTGCTCCTGAAACTAAGGTTTCGCCAGGTTGGCGGTAGCGGTGTCGAGCAGTTGCGTGACCAGTTTGGTCAGTTGCTGGCCGCCCATCGACGGCGCCCAATACTGGCCGCTGTACAACCCGACGTTGTGTTCGAACTTGATCGACTCCTTCGCCGACGCCAGTTCCTTGCCATCGCGATCGACGATGACCAGGTCGCCGGCGACGTCAAAGCTGTCGACGTAGATCGGTCCGTTGACCCAGATCCAAATGGTCAGCGTCAGCAGCGCGCCAGGTACATAGGCCGGGTGCGGGGCGCGATGCCCCTTGAGGGAAGTCATATTGAATTTGAGGGTGACGTCGTGTTCGCCAAGGCGTACCGGATACTCGGTCACCTGCTTGAAATAGCCCGCCGAGCGTACGTACTGATTGATCTGGGCCGTCAGGGAGCGGCTGATGGCCGTTTTGTTGGCCTCGTTGACGTCGCTGGCATTCACCGTCACATCGGCGACTTGGGCATTGCGCGCGCTGCTGACGGATGCTGGGTGGAGTGGGGCGCCGATAGGGCCGGTGACGGTGTAGGAGACACAGCCGGTCATCGACAACGCCGTAAGCAGGGCCGCAGCCCGAAGCAGTACTTTAAACACGCAATATCCCTATAAGTGAGCAGGCCAAGTCAGTGTCTCGACTGGGCGGCGGATAACTTGAGGCGTATTCGTCACTGCACGAAACCTGTCGAAACACCTTGAGAACCGCTCTCAACCCCGTAAAATGCCGCGATTGTTTAAAGCACGATACTTTTCAGGGACGAATTCAGACATGCGCATACTTGCCGTGTTTCTCGCGGCCTGCCTCATGGCGGGCTGTGCCTCCAAGCCGGACTACTACATCTCTCCGGCGCCAGTGACCATTCCCAAGACGGCTACTTACTGGCTCGACACCTTTGATGTTGAGGTGGGTGGGCAGAACGAACGCTTCATGTCCGACGATAAAGTTCGCGAGCAGTTGGGCGTTGACCTGGTAAACCGCCTGCTCAAAGCCAAGCGATACGCCACCAGCAAGGCTGCCGCCGACTACTTGCTCGATGTGAAAGTCGTCTACAAGCGACTCATCCAGGACACGCAGGGTGCTCTCGTCAGCACGATCATCGAAGACAACAAATACTTGGTCTCGGTTGATTTCAACTATGAGGTCAAGGTCAAGAAAGGCGATGCTGAAGTCCTGCACTTTGCGCAAACACGCGAGGGCCTGATGCCGAGCATGGGGCCGGGACAGTGGCAACACTGGAAGACGGTTGGCGGTATCTTGACCCGTAGCGGCAATTCAAATGTCGAGGGTTTCTATACCAGTCATTTGAGCGGTTTCATCGCCACCGATCTACGCAACATCCCGTCCCGCTAGTTTCATCTGCCTTAACCGCTATATCACCCCAGGAGCACCCTGTGAAAACACTGTCAAAAATCCTGCTGTCCGGCCTCACCGCCGCAGCGCTGTTGACCGTGGCCGGTTGCGCCACGGAGAGCAACCGCGCCATGCCGGTGGAACAAGTTGCCAGCGCCAACGTCGCCTATTCGGGTGTGCGTGTGCCGATTGCCGTGGGCAAGTTCGACAACCGCTCCAGCTACATGCGCGGCATCTTCTCCGACGGCGTTGACCGCCTCGGCGGCCAGGCCAAGACCATCCTGATCACCCACCTGCAGCAGACCAACCGCTTCAGCGTGCTCGACCGCGACAACATGGGCGAGATCTCCCAGGAAGCCGCGATCAAAGGCACCGTGCAGAAGCTCAAGGGCGCTGACTACGTGGTGACGGGCGACGTGACCGAGTTCGGCCGCAAAGAAACCGGCGACCGCCAGCTGTTTGGCATCCTTGGCCGTGGCAAGACCCAAGTGGCTTACGCCAAAGTCGCGTTGAATATCGTCAACATCAGCACCTCCGAAGTGGTGTATTCCACCCAGGGCGCCGGCGAGTACGCGCTGTCCAACCGTGAAGTGATCGGCTTCGGCGGCACCGCCAGCTACGACTCCACCCTCAATGGCAAGGTCCTCGACCTGGCCATGCGTGAAGCCATCAACCGCCTCGTCGACGGCATCAACGCCGGCGCCTGGAACCCACGCAACTGATCAGCAGCACCTCAAGGAGCAGTACAAGGATGAGCAAGGCAGTCAAGTTGGCGCTGATGCTGACAGCAGTGGCGACGGTCGCGGGGTGCCAGACGGCGCCCCAACCCCTGTATCAGTGGGAAAGCTACCAGCCGCAGGTCTACGAGTACTTCAAGGGCGAGCCCAAGGAAGCGCAGGTCGAGGCGCTGGAGCGGGATCTGCAGAAGATCAACGCCAGTGGCCGCAAGGCCCCGCCGGGTTACCACGCCCACTTGGGCATGCTGTACCTGAGCATGGGCAAGGATGACCAGATGGTGCAGGAATTCCGCACCGAGAAGGCACTGTTCCCTGAGTCCGCTGCGTACATGGATTTCCTGTTGAAAAATGCCAAGACTGGAGTCGCCACTAAATGAGCCTGTTGAAACTCACCGGCGCCTTGCTGGCCCTGGCCTTGCTCGGCGGTTGCGCGGCCCCCAAGACCATCGACTACACGGCGTACAAGCAGGCGCGGCCCAAGTCGATCCTGGTACTGCCGCCGCTCAATGAGTCGCCGGAAGTGCAGGCTTCCTACAGCATGGTCTCGCAAGTGACCTACCCGTTGGCCGAAGCCGGTTACTACGTGTTGCCGATTGCCCTGGTGGATGAAACCTTCCGCCAGAATGGCCTGACCACTGCCAACGATATCCAGGCCGTGCCCCCGGCCAAGCTGCATGACATCTTTGGCGCGGATTCAGCGTTGTACATCACCGTGACTGATTACGGTACCAAGTACATGCTGATCTCCAGCGATACCTCCGTGACGGCCTCGGCCAAACTGGTCGACCTGCGCACCGGCACCACCCTGTGGACCGGTTCGGCGCATGCGTCCAGCGAGGAAGGCAACAACAACGGCGGCGGCATCGTCGGCATGCTGATCACGGCGGCGGTCAAGCAAGTGATCAACAGCTCCACCGACGCGGCGCACCCGATTGCCGGTATCACCAGTGCGCGCCTGCTGTCGCCGGGGCAGCGTGCGGGGATCCTGTACGGTCCGCGTAACCCGAAATACGGTACTGACTGATTGAGCGGTTCGGCGGGGCAGGTATTTCTGTCCCGCCGAACGGTTTAACCCGAACAGCCATCGCCTTGCGTCTGACCTTGTGAACGGATCATTCATTCACGAGGTTTAGCCCATGTCCCGTCCTCTGCTCTTCCTGCGTCCTGCTGCCCAGGGCTTTGCGGTTACCTTGCTGGTGACGCTGACCGGTTGTGGGCTGTCCTCTTCCCATGATGTGGCCAAGCGTGACGAAGCGGCGCCTGTTTCCGAGTTGCAAAGCATTCCCGTGCAAGGCGCGTTAGCTAAACGCATGTCCATGCCCGCACCCATGAGCGCCAGAATGGTGATGCAGGAGTCCGCGGCGATGGATTACCGCAGCGAACCTCGCGAACACTACGAAAACCTGCCGGACAACCCGGTGCATCGCGTGGCTGAAACGCCGGTGTCTACCTTCAGTGTCGACGTCGACACCGGCAGTTACGCCAACGTAAGACGTTTCCTCAACCAAGGCAGCCTGCCGCCCGACGGTGCTGTACGACTGGAGGAAATGGTCAACTATTTCCCCTACCACTACGCGCTGCCCACCGACGGCTCGCCCTTTGGCGTGACCACCGAAGTCGCCGCCACACCTTGGAACCCTCACACACAATTGCTGCGCATCGGCATCAAGGCCTCCGACCGCGCCGTGGCGCAGTTGGCGCCGGCCAACCTTGTGTTCCTGGTGGATGTGTCCGGTTCCATGGATCGCCGCGAAGGCTTGCCACTGGTGAAAAGTACGCTGAAATTGCTGGTGGATCAGTTGCGTGAACAGGACCGCGTTTCATTGGTGGTCTACGCCGGGGAATCCCGTGTGGTACTCAAGCCCACGTCCGGACGGGACAAGGTGAAAATCCGCAACGCGATCGACCAACTCACTGCCGGCGGCTCAACGGCGGGCGCATCCGGCATCGAACTGGCCTACCAGATGGCCCGCGAAGGGTTTATCGACAAGGGCATCAACCGCATCCTGCTGGCGACCGACGGTGACTTCAACGTCGGCATCAGCGACTTCGACAGCCTCAAGCAGATGGCGGCTGAGCAGCGCAAAAGCGGCGTGTCCCTCACCACGCTGGGGTTCGGTGTGGATAACTATAACGAACACCTGATGGAACAGCTGGCTGATGCGGGCGACGGTAACTACGCCTACATCGACAACCTGCGCGAAGCGCGCAAGGTACTGGTGGACCAACTCAGTTCGACCCTGGCGATTGTGGCTCGGGACGTGAAACTGCAGGTGGAATTCAACCCTGCGCGTGTCAGCGAATATCGCCTGCTGGGCTATGAAAACCGCGCCCTGAAGCGTGAGGATTTCAACAACGACAAGGTCGACGCGGGTGAAATTGGCGCAGGGCATACGGTCACTGCACTGTACGAAATTGTGCCGAAGGGCCAGAAGGGTTGGCTGGAACCCTTACGCTACGCCGCTGCGTCGACCGCCGAAGATAAATCCACAGAGCTGGCGATGCTGCGTGTGCGCTACAAGCCTGCGGCGGGTGGTGAAAGCCAACTGATCGAGCGGCCCATCAGTAATGAGTCCACCAAAGCCAGCGATGACCTGCGCTTCGCGGCAGCCGTGGCCGCTTTCGCCCAACAGCTCAAGGGCGATGGCCGCTACACTGGCAGCATGAGCCTGCAGGACACTGCCGCACTGGCCCGCTCAGCCCGAGGCAATGACCCGTTCGGCTTGCGTAACGAGTTCGTGCAGTTGGTGGAGCTGGCTCAAAGCCTCAAACACTGAATTTGTCTGCAGCGTCGATCCAATGTGGGAGCTGGCTTGCCTGCGATAGCATCAATGCGGTGTGACTGAAACACCGAAGCGTCTGCATCGCGGGCAAGCCCGGCTCCCACAGGAAATCTGCATTGATCCATCGAAAGGAGTTCGCCACCTACATGGCCGTACCCGATGATTCACCCAGCGACGAAGCGCTGCTGGCCCGCTACCGAACCGGCGACAGCGCCGCGTTCGAAGCCCTGTACGCCCGGCACCGCCAGGGCCTGTACCGATTCCTCGTGTCCTTGAGCAACAAGGCCGAACTGGCCGAGGAAATCTACCAGGAGACCTGGCTCAGCCTGATCCGCAGCGCCACCCAGCCACAAGGCCGGGCGAGTTTTCGTACATGGTTGTTCCAGATCGCCCGCAACCGCCTGATCGATTACTGGCGCAAGCACGGCATCCACAACCCGCTGCACGACAGCTACGACGAGCAACTGCACGCCCAGGCCGACGACAGCGCCGGCCCCGAGCAGCAACTGAGCCTGAGCCGTGACCAGGCGCGGCTCGATGCTGCGCTGCAAGACTTGCCCGAGGACCAGCGCGAAGTCTTCCTGCTGCGCCTGCATGGCGACCTCGAAGTCCCGCAAATCGCCGCCCTCACCGGCACCCCGCTGGAAACCGTCAAAAGCCGCCTGCGTTACGCCCAGCAGAAACTGCGCCGCCTGCTGGCCGAGGAGATACCCGCATGACCGACTCCCGACACACCCCGGACCCCGACGACGTGCTGCTCCAGCACATGCGTCAACACAGCACCGGCGAGCCGCCAGCGTCCCTCGACGCCTTCATCCTCAACGCCGCCCGCCGCGAAGCCCCAGCACCGCAACCGAACCTGTGGCAACGCTGGCTGCACGCCTGCCAACGGCCACGCTGGCAAATGGCGTTCGCCACGGTTGCAGGCTTGGCGCTCATGATCGGCGTGGTAATGCGCTCACCTGTACCGCAACCTGAAATCTCCACCGCGACCTTCTCTGCGCTGCATGAGCAAGCCGCCCCTGTCGCTGCGCCACCGATGTCCGCGCCGGCGCCCGTGGCCCGACTGGCCATCGCGCCTAAGGCCGAAAGTGCGCAAGTCATGGGCTCGATGGCGGATGAGTCGAGCGCCAAGCTCAGCAAGCGCGCGCCGGTGGTGTTGCCTTCGTTGGAGGAGGGGTTGCAGGAGATCCTCAACCTGCGTGAGGTTGGGGAGACCAAGGCGGCGGATGAAAAGCTGTTGGCGTTGCACAAGCGCTTCCCCGGGGAAGATCTGCCGGCGCGACTCGAGTCCATGCGAAAGTAGCCTGAAGGTGTACTGCTGCAGGTTGACGAGAGATCGGCAGCCTTTATAATTCCTGCAACACGGCCCCTGTCGGTTAATGCGCTTCGGCGCTGAGACTGCTCAGGGGTTTTTTATTGCCGGCTTTTTGCAATTACCAGTCGCGTAACTGCCAATTGCGGTCGACGCCCATGCCTTCCAGATTCAACTCAAGATGGTGCAGGTCTGGAAAGTCATGTTCCAACAGTGTTTTCAGTCGACTTCCCCAGCTCGAAGATGGATTGATAACTCGCATCAGGTGTTGGGTGATGCACAGCAACATAAATGGTCGAGCGCGCCGGTGCACATCATCGTGAAACGCTGATAACGAAGGCGCTTGCTCAGCGGGCGGCAGTTTTGGCTGGTCAACGATGTTGCGGTTCCACAGGCGACTGTGATGAGCGCATACATTCCGCAAGTAGTTCAGGCTGCGTAACCAACTGGCGAAGACTCGTCCATTGCTGATGCCATATGCCATGGAAATAGTGTCCTGATCCCGTTCGGCCATGCCTGAGTAGAGGGTCGACAATGTGCCAAAGTCCCATACCTCACATGCCACCCAGACCGCCAACGGTAAACCGTATTTTTCTTTGTTGTGACGGATGAAGTCTTCGTTCGAGCGGTTGATCAATGCTGCGTGTTTGCCGACCCACCCATGATGTTTGGTCAAGCCAGTCTTTCCATCCAGTTGGATAGAGAAGCTGTCATGGAATAGTTGGGGTTTCAGGTAGGCAAATTTATCGTGCCCGCCCAAGGTGTGAGAAATATCTACTCGGAGTGCTATTTCTATACGTTCCAGCGCATCCAGAGTTAACAGACGGAGCTTCTTATCGAAGACATACAGATCGATCGCATTCTGAAAAGTGGTACCGGGCTTGAATGTATCGAGGGGGAGTCGTGTAGGCTTCGTCTTAGAGGGTTTTTGATTCCTGTGTTGTAGAAGCGGACAACAGAGCTCTGTGCGTTCGCGAAAGGCAAACCAGTAGCCGCTGAGACGGTAGTAACCAATACGCTCCAGATATTCCAGGGCTTTAGGTGGGTCAGTAACGACCATGCCACGCGCGATGATCCGATCAAGCTGTTCCTGATAGCTTTGCCAAGGCTTTGGATAACCCTGCATCATTGATAAACCATCCTGGCTGCTGCGTGGCAGTCTTTTGTTGTATTCCAGTTGAGGCTCAGCGTGCGACCCGCATCATTCTGCGGTTCTTCGTGCTTCTGGCGGCGAGCAATGTACCGTGATGGAGTCGCCCACGCTTATGCCGGAAGCATTCAGAGACAAAGACATCCAGATCCCAAGATGCAAAAAAGCCCCAGGCCTTTCGACTTGGGGCTTTCTCATCATATCTGGTGCCCGGCGTCGTTTGAACTGAGCAAGGAAGGAGCCGTATTTGCTGGGTATCGTTGAGTTGGATTCGGTTAGGCATACACGTAGGCATACACGAAGCACCTTGCTGCATAGGATGTCGCAAGGATTTGATCATCAGATATTTGCGTCTAATGCAGCGTTAAGAGCTATCCCAACGCTTACGACGATTTCAGCTTGGCGCTTGTATTCCGACTCCAGCGTGGGTGTAACCCAGCGCTCCGGATAGATTTCCCCCCCATACTCAAAGCGCGAAAATTTCAGCCCGTGTGGCATCTCGCTGTCACCGGTGCAGTCGAGCGAATAGTTGGTTTTGACGACGCTCCGATGCTTTGAGTGGTTTGTGATCGCTGACAAATAGATGAAATCATCGTGTTCAACCAGTGTTTTCAAATGCCGCTTTAGTTCGCCTTCAGGGAGATTACGGGACACCGACCGTATTCCTATCTTGTGCGCTTCTATGGTTTTGCTCGGGTCTAGGTTCATGCCAAAGGCGTAATACAGGGTATGGCTTAGCAGGTCTGCGACTGTGTGCATGCTCTGTAGACATGCGGTGATGTGGGCAGCGGCTTGAAAGCTCGCTTTCTGGAATGCGGCGCTAGCTTCTTCATCCGCTCCCATTATGAGTTGCATTATCTGCATTTCACTGTCTTCTGAAGTGGCTACGTCTCCAATTAAACGTCGGGCTTCGTGGTAGTGATATCTGGCAAATTCTCGGCGTTGATGAATGGAATCCAGTGAGGGAGCGATTGCTGACTTCTGGTCTCGTCCGTAAAGACATTCAACTGATGATCTAAGTTGTTTCAGGTCCCATACCGGCATTTTTGCTGATCCTTGCGAGGTGAATATGATGTCAATTTATTCTATTGACTCTAGCCACGACAGATAACTGCCGGGGACCCTGGACAATTTTCTATAGCACGGGGCGTGAAACCCGCGGGACCGCGTTAGCGACAGCCGTGCCAGCTTACTGAAATTTCAATGTTGAAATTGAAAGGATCTTGAAGAGAAGAGGGCATCGTTACCGTATTGGTAATGGTGCTCGCAGAGGGGCCAAACGGTAGGGCAAATGCACAGGTGAACTGGAGTTCACCGGGTTCACCTGTTCACTAAGCTGGGTGACTATCCGCTAACACGATCCTGCGGGTTCTATGCCCCGTACCACCTCAATACTCTCAGGGGCCCCGCAAATTTTTGGCACATCGCATGTCTCCTTGCGTAGCAAGTTCGCACACAAGCCCTCCATTTGGAGGCGCAGAGCATAACTGGACCCTTTATCGCTGAAGGTACGCTTCGGTACGGGGCTTGGGGGCTTTCAATGAGGTGTTACAGGTGTAACTGGTGTTACATGAATTGTTATCTATATGATTTAATTGCCTTTTTGTTTAGTTACACCTCTGTGTACTCTGACTAAATGGTGGTGTTACAAGTGATATAGGTGTTACATCTCACGAATCGGCAGCTTTTCCCAATAATGGGCACTGGCGGTTTCTCAGTAGCCTCAGAGCTAGGCTGCCATTTGTTGTCGATCGCACATGGATTTTCGATAGCAGCAATTCTGAAGCCAGTAGCAAATCGGCGTCGCGGTGTTCGTGCTTTGTGCTAGATCAGCATTCTCCGGCGAAAGCCATAATAGGGTGCTGTAAGCTATGGGGATATCGAAGGATCGCGAGAAAGTCACGATGGCTAATAACGACTTAGTGCGGCCAAGCCGCGATGGTGATCAGTTTCATTATCATTGGGCCGCTAGGCAGTGCCTTGCCTTATTGCCAGGCTCGGGCGACCTCGCTTCCGTAACCATTGAGGGCCCCTCAGCCCGCGAAAGTGATGACGAGATAGAGGAAGGGGTTGATTTAATCGACGTCGGCCTTTACTACGGCACAGAATCGTTGAATACGGCTCGGTACGTTCGCTACATACAGTTGAAGCACTCCACCCGGCAAGTCGTTGATCCATGGACAGCGAGCGGCTTGAGTAAGACTGTTCGAGGGTTCACCAAACGGTATAAAAAGCTTCTCGAACAATTTTCTGCGTCGGAGCTAAAGCGAAAATTTCATTTCGAATTCACGACCAATCGCCCAATTGACTCGAAGCTGAGCGAAGCCCTTGCTGATCTGGCCAACGCTGAGCAGCCTCGTCATCCAAGCATTCACCAGACCCTTTCTAGCTACTCTGTACTCTCGGAGGTGCAGAACTCTGGGTTCTTCAGCATGTTTTCAGTTGAGGGCGGAGAGCCTGGGCTATGGGCCCAGCGAAATCTGTTATCTCAAGACATCGCTGCGTACCTCGCAGATGCTGACTATGATGCTCCTGTTCAACTGAAAGAACTCATAACCCGTAAAGCCAGCAGCGAGTTTGAGAAAGATCCAGCGATAAGAAGACATGATGTGCTTCGAACGCTCAAAGTAAGCGAGCTGGAGCTTTTACCGGCACCTTGCCAAATCATTCAACTCCAACATGTCTTACCGCGGGAGCAGGAACGCGAGATTCTCAAAACCATCTTGCATTCCACCCAGCCAGTAATCATTCATGCTGACGGCGGTGTGGGGAAGTCAATCCTAGCACAGCGCCTTTCCGCGTCGATGCCAGACGGCTCCGAATCAGTTCTATACGATTGCTTTGGGGATGGTTTATATCGTAACGCGCTCAACTACCGGCATCGTCACCGCGATGCACTGGTACAACTTTCAAATGAACTCTCGGCGCGTGGGCTTTGCCATCCACTTATTCCCTCCAGCCACGCCGACGCTAAGCAATACATGCAGGCATTCTGCGGCCGGTTAACTCAAGCAATCGGGATACTGCGTGCAAGAATACCTGAAGCCAATCTTTGCTTATTTATTGACGCTGCCGACAATGCAGATATGGCTGCTGAAGAGCTAAATGAATGTGCCTTTGTTCGTGATCTGGTTCGTACGCCGCTTCCCTGCGGAGTGCGCCTCGTTCTTACCTGTAGATCACATCGTCGCTATCGCTTAAACGCCCCTCCTGGAATACATGAGTTTGAGCTTAAGCCTTTCAATGAGGATGAAACGGCAGTACACCTGCGAGCGCATTACCCTGCCGCCACGCAGGGAGAGGTATCCGAGTTTGCTTTCTTAAGCAGTTCTAATCCTCGCGTCCAGGCGCTGGCATTCGAGCGCCAGTTGCCGATGCTTGAGATGCTCAGGGAACTGGGACCTGAACCTACGTCCGTAGAGCAAGCCATTGGTGATCTGCTCCAGCGCGCAGTTAATAAACTCAAAGATCGGGCTGGAGTCGAGTCAGATCAGATAGATCTGATATGCCAGGGTTTAGCAATCCTCCGGCCTCTTATCCCGGTTGCAGTGCTCGCTAAAATCTCCGGGACGTCGGAGAGTGCCGTTCGAAGCTTTGCACTTGATCTTGGTCGACCACTTTTCGTGAAGGGCAACAGTCTTCACTTTCTCGATGAACCTGCAGAAACCTGGTTCCGCGAAACATTCAAGCCGGATACCGATGGTTTGAATCAGTTCCTCAAGCGCCTAAGGCCACTTGCAAATGAAAGCTCTTACGTTGCCTCGACGCTCCCCCAAATTTTACTGGCAGCGGAGCGTTTGGAAGAGTTGATTCTACTGGCGATTTCGGATGATGGTTTACCAACAGCTAAGCCATTAGAGCGCCGTGATGTGGAACTCCAACGTTTGATGTTCGCTCTCAAAGCGTGCCTTGAGCAGGGTCTTCATCTACCTGCCGCAAAAATAGCATTGAAGGCCGCGGGGGAAACCGCAGGGGAGTCTCGGCAGACAAAGCTAATCCAAGAAAATACCGATATCGCAGCCATTTTGCTGCCAGCAGACCGTATAAACGAATTGGTATCCCGAAGAACTTTTGACTCCACTTGGATGGGCTCCCATCACGCCTACGACGCGGGCCTATTATCTGGAATTCAGGAGTTCACTGCTGAAGCCACGAGTAGGTTGCGGATGGCAATGGACTGGTTGTACGCCTGGGCTAGGAGTACTCCGGATGACCTCCCGCAAGAGAATGTCACAGATCCCGATAGAGCCGAACTAGCTTTAGTGCTGCTACGACTTCAGGGGCCGCAGGCGGCTACGAGTTTCCTCAGGCGTTGGCGATCCCGTAATATCTCGCTGACGAGTGGCAAACTTGTCGCTAGGCGCTTGATAGACTTAAATGAGCATGCGCAATTGGATGCCTTGGCGTACGCGGCTAATAACGATGTTTGGCTGCTTTTGGGTATAGCCGCCGAAATTGCACCTGCCGGTCGCAGCATGCAGCCGGGACCATTGTCCCGCCTCATCCGACTGCTTGGCGATAGGCGGGTAAAATTGCCCGAATCCAGTGCATGGGATGAACGATGGCAGGTGTTGTATGCAGTGCAGGCGGCCTTATCACTTGCAATGCAGTCTCTGCCGCCGGCTTGCGATTCTTGGGGGCGGATCCTAAGACGTTATCTCCCTGAATCCCCTCCAACATTTCTATCCGACTCATTCAGATCTGATTATGTCCCAATGGTACGAGCGTACGCTCTGGAAGCTGAGCTGCGAGGACATGAGCTCAGCCTGATGGATATTGCTCCCGTTGACGTGCAGAAAGACCTAAAGCAGGCAGAGGGCTACAGGCGCAACCAACAAACGCGTACTTTTCAGCGTCAGGTTGGTGGTGTCCTCCCTTGGATCGTGCTTTCAATAAAAACAAGCTGCGGCCGTCCTCCCCCCAACCTGGATGAGTGCATTGCGGCTGCGATCAAGGCCTCCGAAAGCGCTGAGTCGAAGGGTTATGAACGCGACCACGCCGTTAGCCAGACCGCAGTGGTTGAGTGGCTAAAAATTTTACGCGATGCATCTGCTGTAAGTCCTCAAACGATTACCGCGCTGCAAAGCTGGATCAGTAGCCGAGAGTTGCCATTATGGCCTGATACCCTAACCAAGCTTTGTCATATCGCCGCCAGAATCGAAGGGCTTACCGATCTATCACTCGACTTCGCGTTTGCGGCTTATGATGTTTTGGAGCCGCTGAGAGATGAGGCGGAAACGAGAACTAACTCATACGTAAGTTTGGCTCGCGCGATCTTGCCGGCCAGTCCAGCCGAAGCAAATGCTTATTTCAGTCGAGCAGTCGAAATAGCCAGTCGTATTGGCGATGAGAACTTGTCCCGTTGGTCTGCAATCCTGAGCTTGGGCAAAGCGGCTTCCTCCGATGTACCGCGACCTCAGTCTGCATATCGGCTATCGAGAGTAGCCGAGCTCACATACGAGTACGTGGCACGTGATAAGCACTTTGATTGGGCAGGAACCGTTGAAGCCTTAGTCTGCCTATGCCCGTCATCCACGTTGACAATCTTAAGCCGTTGGCGCGATAGGCGGTTTGGGTCTGATGCTCGGCTCTTACCGATATCAATTTACCTGCTGATGGAGCGCGGTTTTTTACCGGCTATTACACCAATCGCCTTAGCGGGCATACAGGCTGACTGGAGCAGGTTAGACGACTTAAAGCGCATTCTCAAAAAGGCCGTACCGCCATTCGAGCCGCAGTTAGTTGCGCAAATTGCCTATCGGTACATACGCTTGCAGCGCCATAGCGCAAAAACTTGGGAGGAACTTACACAGATTAGTGATGAGTTGGGTATTGAGTTTTTGGATGTGAAGCGTTTATCCGCGTTCAGCAAGGCGTCTGACGCGTCGGAGGAACCAGCCGCGTCCACATGGGACAGAGGCGTTCATGAGCCCGTCGTACAAAATACTCCGCAATGGCAGCAATTTTTCGATGGAGTCGATATGGCGAGTTCGTCTGCTCTGAGAGCTGCTTACGGTGGTCTGAAAAGTTACGATACACCATATGAGTTCGAGGAGTTTTTTTTCGAAGGCACTAAGCGTGTTGGTTTAGGTAGCATGCCGGCATTCATCCAAGCAGTCGGTGCCTGGGCTGATTTTGGTACTTTTGAATTGAGGTATTTGCTTAACGCAATACCCGATTCAGCGTTCAGAATGCTATCTCTTCGGGCGGCTGTCCGTGAAGCCGTGTTGTGTGTTTGCCGGCGGGAACCTGAGAATACTGTGCGACGTGGCTGGAATAGTTACTTGCCATTTGAGAGGCTTGCTAATCATGCGGTAGTGTCCGACAGAGACATCGTAGAGGCGACTCTTGAGGGATATGCCACTCATATAGAAACACTTAGCGCCGATGGGCTGTTTCAGCTAATTGACCCGCTGGTATCCTCCTTGAGTTCTGCTGAAGCGGACGAAGTTTTAAACTTTGGTCTCGATTTACTTGAGGATGCACTACGCCCTGAGGATGGTGATGGATCTTGGTGTGAAGACCTACGCCCTCCGAGATCATGCATAGATGCTGTAGCTGGTTATCTCTGGGTAGGGCTTGGATCTCCCGTAGTAGCAACGCGTTGGGAGTTCGCACATGCCATACGGACATGCGTCGAGTTGGGTTGGCTGGATTTATTGTCTGCTCTTGCAAGATGGCCCTCATCGGGGGCTGTGCAATCATTTATCGACCATGGGCTGGTTTTCTACGAATGGCATGCCCGACAGTGGCTCCTGATTGGCCTTCGCCGAGGTGCGCGAGAAAATCCAGAGGGGGTAATCCCATTCCTTTCTTTTCTAGAGGAGTGCTTGGCAGAAGAACACGTCTTGCTAAGAGCCTTTGCCGCACAGACTCTGCGGCTGATTCCAGACGCAAATGGGAGCGTGGTGGCGGCCTACCAAAATCTCGACTCCGTTAATGCGCCCTGTCTTCCCATGGAGGTTTATAGCGATTGGAACGATCTGGACACGGATGAAAATGCGCTTGATGCGCTTAACCTCAATGATGACGAGAAGTATCACTTTGGTATCGATATCGGTCCTTACTGGCTCGCGCCGCTTGGATCCGTATTTGGCATTACTCAGATCGCAACAGAAAGACGGGCCATGAAGGTACTGCGCGAGCGATTGAATGCCAGTACCGGAAAGTGGAGCGACGATGCCCGCTATGCGAGAAAAATCTTCGGTGAGCGTGAGACCATTTATTCCCACGGTGGCATGCCCACGACCGAAGACCTTCGCGCCTATCAGGCGTACCACGCAATGATGATCGTCGCATCCAGGCTACTAGAGCAAAGGGCGGTTCGCCAAGCAGTCGATGACACAAAAAATGATTTCGATGATTGGATACAACGTCACTTGCTGACGCGACCTGATGGATGCTGGCTTGCGGATCGGGTCGACCCTCTATTGGTGTCGGAACCTCCACCGAAAGCGGGCTATTTTGACAACTCGTGGTGCTGGAGTGTGTCCTCAAACTATCTCGACCAGCAGTTGCTGTCTGATGACGGGCTACATGTGTTTTGGGGCGATTGGCGCAGTGGGGAGCGTGACAAAAATGAAATCGTTTCGATTCGTAGTGCTCGGGTGTCGCGCAATGGCGCTAATGCTCTACTTGCTGCGCTTCAAACGGCACTGGAGCTCAACAGGTTTTCGCTTCCTTGTGCAGATCATCATGAGGACCTCAAGATTGGCAATTTCTCTCTCAAAGGGTGGGTAGTACAGGATGGCAGCACGGCTCGATTGGATGAGTACGATCCGTGGGCAGTGGGCATGCGCTATCCTGCGATTGTGCCTTGTTTCCAGACAATCACGGACCTTGCGCTTGACCCGTCAGTCGATGGTCGTAGATGGAGTTCTGAGTTTGGCGGACACCTGCGAAGTGAGACGTGGACTCACGTTGTAGGTTATGGCCGCGAGCAAGATACGATTGCGGGTACGCGTCTAAGTGGTAATACTGAATTGGTGCAGTTGCTACTTCAGCAATACCCGGATGATTGCCTGTTGATCAGTGTTTCGGTCCAGCGCCTCCCCTCTCGAGATAGCTCTAAAAACGATGGCGTTGAGCTTTATCCTCATCCCTATGTGCGCTACTACTTAATGGACAGTGATGCAACGAGCCGACCACTCTAAAGCAGTATTGGAATTGGGCAAGCGCCTGATCGCGCAACTCGAGCTTGCTGACGACATTCTTGCGCAGTGGATGGCGCATGACATTTCGGCTCGCATAGCTGCGATTGAAAATGCTCCTGAGGGCGTTCCCATTTCCGCACGAGACGACTGCGCCAAAGCCATTCTTACTCTTTGGGAACATCGTAATAAGCTGCCCCCGCATCTCCAGCCATTTAAAGATATCGAACCGGTAACCAGAGCACTGGCGGCTTTAGACGTGGAGCATGGAGACGACTATCGGTACTCTCGACGTGTTCTGAGAGACGCTGCGTTAGAAACGGATGATAAACCGATGAGCAAATGGTTGGGGCTTGCTTTCGACCTCGATTATTCAGCGCGTGTACTCATTCAATATGCGCTGCGATCCGCCGGTGAAGTAGCGGCTTCGCAAGCAAGTCCGTGGGTGAAGGCTGCTTTGGAGGCCGGTGCAGCAACTGAGCCTGATCAACAAACGTTTGATTTTCTCCTGGAGCGTTTGAGCACCAACGAAGCCATCAGCGAAGATAAAATGGCAGAGTTACGCCGAGATGGTCTACGCGATAAAATTAGCAGGTTGGAAAGTTTTGCCATGCTTGCTACTGCAGTTGCAGCGGACTTACGTAGTCAGGTTGACTCTGAGCTGGGGCCGAGTAAAGAAAATCCAGCTACACCACCCTCAATCAACCCTTCCTAGAGTTCTTAAGTATTCACTTGGTCTAGCATCTGGCGTTGGCTCACTCCATGCTTTCCGGTTGGAACGTCAACGAAGTCGCTGGGTGTGGAAACCTGTAAGGTATGTAGGAGTCTGCTCCCTGTGGCTGGGCTCAACGTAACTTCGCTGTAGGCTAACAGTAGTTCTGCGTAAGCGTCCGAACTACACCGCCTTGCATCTCAGACCTTAATCCCCTTTAACCGCTGATTGACGCGCTCACACTCAAAAACTGCGAAATTGCACCCCACTTGACCACCCATTTGCGTTGCAACTGACCAATCATTTGCATTCGAAGTGATCAGGACTCTCGGCTCTGTAGGGTAAGAGCGTGGCTAAAAGCAGACCGTAGGTTTGGCCAGTCAACGGGGCTCATTGAGCGCCGCTCTTTTCCTGTTCAAGCCGACAAACAGGGGGGCAATGAAACGGGAAATCGTAGGCTAAGGCGCGAAGTTTTCGTGGCTATCTATTCCATGCAGCGAATCGATCAGCGGGCAGCTAACCGTCCCGTGGCTCGCGCAACAGTCATCAACCAACTGCGCCAGGACCAACTCGATCCGCCGCAGATCCGCAAGTTTCCCCCGCACGTCTTCGAGCTTCTGCTCGGCGTGCACACGCGCATCATTGCAGTGCGTACCGTCATCGAGCCGCAACAGTCCGGCCACTTCATCGAGGCTGAAGCCCAGCCGTTGTGCGGACTTCACGAATTTCACCCGTGCAATATCCGCCTCGCCGTAGCGACGAATGCTGCCGTAGGGCTTGTCCGGTTCGGGCAACAGCCCTTTGCGTTGATAGAACCGAATGGTTTCCACGTTAACCCCGGCTGCCTTGGCAAAGACGCCAATGGTCAGGCTTTCCGCAGTGTTTTTCATACCGCTTGACTCCGTACCTGACTACGGAAATAACCTTAACCCATCGATCAAACATTCGAAAGGTTGAACCCATGTCTGAATCACAAAAGGGCCGTGGTGCACTCCTCGCTGGAGGTCTGGCGGCGATCCTTGCGTCCACCTGCTGCCTGGGCCCGCTGGTGCTAATTGCCCTGGGCTTCAGCGGCGCCTGGATCGGTAATCTCACCGTTCTGGAGCCCTACCGCCCGTTTTTCATCGGCGCGGCATTGTTGGCGCTGTTCTTCGCTTACCGGCGCATTTTCCGCCCGGCTCAAGCCTGCAAACCCGGTGAGACCTGCGCAATTCCGCAGGTACGAACTACCTACAAGTTCATTTTCTGGCTCGTGATGGCACTCGTGCTGGTCGCGCTCGGTTTCCCCTACATCCTCCCGTTGTTTTACTGATCAGGCAGGAGTCTCCCATGAAAAAGCTGTTTGCCGCTCTCGCGCTCATTGCCGTGGTTTCCCCGGTGTGGGCCGCCATCCAAACCGTCACCCTGTCGGTACCGGGCATGACCTGCGCCGCCTGTCCGATCACGGTCAAGAAAGCGCTGACCCAGGTCGAGGGCGTGACCAAGACCGAGGTGAGTTTCGAGAAACGCGAAGCCATCGTGACCTTCGACGATGCCAAGACCAACTCCGAGGCCCTGACCAAGGCGACCGAGGATGCCGGCTATCCATCTACCATCAAGCAATAGGAGGAAATACCAATGAGAAATCCTCTCAATCTGTTCACGCGGATCGGTGACAAAGCCAGTTCCGTCGGTGTGCTGGTTTCAGCCCTAGGCTGCGCCGCGTGTTTTCCTGCTCTGGCTAGCTTAGGCGCTGCAATCGGTCTGGGCTTTTTGAGCCAGTGGGAAGGCCTGTTCATCACCACGCTACTGCCCTTGTTTGCGGCCCTGGCGCTGCTCGTCAATTCCCTTGGCTGGCTCAAACATCGGCAGTGGCAGCGAACTGCACTCGGCCTGATAGGCCCTGTCCTGGTCTTGGCTGCGGTGTTTTTGATGCGGGCTTATGGCTGGCGGAGCGGTTGGCTGCTCTATATCGGTCTGGCCCTCATGCTTGGGGGCTCGATCTGGGATCTCGTGTCGCCCGCCCACCCCCGTTGCGCCCCGGGTGCCTGCCCACCACAGCCAAAACAGTAATGCCGCAAAGAGACCCATTTGAGGAAGTAAACGCTATGACCACACTGCGAATCCACGGTATGACCTGCGCCTCCTGTGCCGACCGCGTCAGAGATGCTCTGGAGGGAATCTCCGGCGTGCACCGGGCGGACGTCTCCTACGCCGGTGGGAAGGCCGAAATGACGGCCGACGCGGCTGTCAGCCGTGAACAAATGCAAGCCGCCGTCGAGGCCCTTGGGTATCAAGCGTCGTTCGAAGTCGCCTCGCTACAACCGCGCCCCGGCCAGCTCGATAAGGCGCTGGGCTGGTTGCGCAGCGACACCGAGGTCGGCAAAAACGGCGACGCGCTACACATTGCAGTCATAGGCAGCGGCGGTGCGGCAATGGCGGCCGCCTTGAAGGCGGTGGAAGCCGGCGCCCGCGTCACTCTGATCGAGCGCGGCACCATCGGCGGCACTTGCGTCAACGTCGGCTGCGTGCCGTCGAAAATCATGATTCGCGCCGCGCATGTGGCTCATTTGCGCCGCGAGAGTCCGTTCGATGACGGAATGCCCGCCACGCCGCCGACCGTCCTGCGCGAGCGGCTGCTCGCGCAACAGCAAGGCCTTGTCGACGAACTGCGTCACGCCAAGTACGAAGGCATTCTGGAGAGCACACCAGCCATCACCGTGCTGCGTGGCACCGCTCGCTTCCAGGACGGCCACACGCTCAGCGTCGAACTGGTCGAGGGGGGCGGGCGCGAAGTCGCGTTCGACCGCTGCCTGATCGCTACCGGCGCCGGTGCGGCCGTGCCGCCGATTCGCGGGCTGCAAGACACCCCCTATTGGACCTCGGAGGAGGCACTGGCCAGCGCCAGTATTCCGCAACGGCTCGCCGTGATCGGCTCATCCGTGGTGGCCTTGGAGCTGGCGCAAGCCTTTGCCCGGCTGGGTAGCCGCGTCACCATCCTGGCGCGCAACTCGCTGTTCTTCCGCGAAGATCCGGCCATCGGCGAGGCGCTGACCGCAGCCTTCCGCATGGAGGGCATCGACGTGCTTGAGCAGACACAAGCCAGTCAGGTGACCCACGCCAACGGCGAATTCGTACTGACCACCAACCACGGTGAACTGCGCGCCGACCAACTGTTCGTCGCCACCGGCCGCACGCCCAACACCCAAAGCCTGAACCTGGAAGCGGCGGGTGTACTGTTGGATGAACGCGGCGCCATTCAGATCGATCAGGGCATGCGCAGTAGCGCAGTGGATATCTATGCAGCCGGCGACTGCACCAACCAGCCGCAGTTCGTCTACGTCGCGGCGGCGGCTGGCACCCGTGCGGCGATCAACATGACCGGCGGCGAAGCTACGCTTAATCTCGATGCCATGCCGGCGGTGGTGTTCACCGATCCGCAGGTGGCCACCGTCGGTTACAGCGAAGCGGAAGCACAGCGCGCAGGCCTCGAAACCGACAGTCGCACGCTGAGCCTGGACAACGTGCCGCGTGCGCTGGCCAACTTCGACACGCGAGGGTTCATCAAGCTGGTCGCCGAAGCGGGTTCTGGTCGGTTGCTCGGCGTGCAGGCGGTGGCCCCGGAAGCGGGCGAGCTGATTCAGACGGCGGTGCTGGCTATTCGCAACCGCATGACCGTGCAGGAGCTGGCCGACCAGTTGTTCCCCTACCTAACCATGGTCGAGGGCCTGAAGCTCGCGGCGCAGACTTTCACCAAGGACGTAAAGCAATTGTCCTGCTGCGCTGGATGAATGGAGAGCACCATGAAATTTGCCCGCTACATTACCGAGATCGCCGAACGTCTCACCCCGACCAACCGGCCCAAAGGTTTTGCGGAGTTCTTGGTCGCGCTACTGGGTGAACTTGCCAAGGGACGCCCGATTTCGCGAACTACGCTTGCCAGGACTCTTGGCTGGCCCGCTGAGCAAGTGGCGGCTGTGCTCGAACAAGCCACCAGTACCGAATACGACAACGATGGGAACATCATCGGCTATGTCCTCACCTTGCGCGAGACGTCGCATGTCTTGGAAATTGACAACCGCCGGCTGTATGCCTGGTGCGCGCTGGACACCCTGATGCTCCCGGCGTTAATCGGCCGTACAGCTCGCGTCTCGTCGCATTGCGCTGCAACTGGAGCACCCGTTTCGCTTACGGTTTCACCCAGCGAGATACAGGCTGTTGAACCTGCCGACGTGGCAGTGTCACTGGTATTGCCGCAGGAGGCGGCCGACGTTCGTCAGTCCTTCTGTTGCCATGTGCATTTCTTCGCATCTATCCCAGCGGCAGAAGATTGGGCCTCCAAGCATCAAGGATTGACTATCGTAAGCGTCCAAGAGGCGTTCGGCGTGGGCCAGGAGCTTAATCGACATCTGTTGCAGACCCTTCCAATGAGAACATCGTGATTGGATTTCGACTCAATGTCCTACGGAGTGGGCATCGGATTTCTCTTTCCGACTTTGATCCGGTGATCCCAGCCATCGCCAAAGTCATAGACCTAGCGGAATGTCCTTTTCCCGTTCAACGCTTTGATCAGAGTCTTGCGGGTCTCCGAGTTCACGGGAGGCCCCCATCCATCGGAGTCGGGAATACCGTAACTCTCACCAGCTATTTCAAACTCATGCAGATGGTCATCGTGCCAGCCCATTGCGATCTGGATCACCGCGTGCAATTTGCCTAAGGTGATGTTCTCGGGCACCGCCACACGGCGCCAGATGGCAGGTTCGATCCACTTCAATTCAATGTGCAGTAGCAACAAATCAGGTTCGGGTTTTGGCAAGCGAACAGTTTTGACCATGGATCAGGCGGCCTCGCAGAGTTCCGTGGAGGCGAGAGAAACGTTCCAGGGCAGCAGTTCGTCGACCCGATTGATCGGGTGGTCGGCGATGCGCTCCAGCACGTGTGTCAAATAGGCTTGCGGGTTCAGGTCGTTGAGTTTGGCTGAACCCACCAGGCTGTAAATCGCAGCCGCTCGTTCGCCGCCGGCGTTGGAACCGACGAACAGATAATTTTTTCTGCCTAGCGCGACAGCACGTAGCGCGCGTTCGGCAGCGTTGTTGTCGATCTCAATTCGCCCGTCATCGCAATAGCGCACCAAGGCCTGCCACCGATTGAGGGCATAGAGAATCGCACCGCCCAATGCCGATTTTTTCGACAGTTGAGTCAGCGTCTGGTTGAGCCACGCGTGGAGTTGTTCCAGCAGCGGACTGGCTCGGCTTTGCCGAACCACTTTTCGCAGGTTGGGCGGTTGCCCTCGAATCTCGCTTTCGATGGCATACAGGGCCGCAATCCGTTGCAGCGCCTCGGCGGCAAGTGGTGAAGCCAGGTCTTTGTAGACCTCGTAAAACTTGCGCCGGGCGTGAGCCCAACACGCCGCTTCCTCAATGGTGCCCGTGGCATATAGTTGAGCAAAACCGGCATAGCCGTCCGCCTGCAAGATCCCGCTGAAGCGCTTGAGATGCGCGCGGGGATGTTGCCCCTTGCGATCCGGCGAGTAGGCAAACCAGACCGCCGCCGGTGTCGCGTCCCCCGTAGGTCGGTCGTCCCGCACGTACGTCCACAGGCGCGCCGATTTGGTCTTGCCGTTGCCCGGCGCGAGCACGCCAATCGGCGTGTCGTCGGCATGGACTTTGTGTCCGCTCATGACGTGGTGCTCAAGGGCGTTGATCAGTGGTCGCAGCAACTGACTGCTCTGGCCAACCCAGTCGGCCAGGGTTGAGCGCTCCAGCTCCACGCCCTCACGGGCGTAGATCTCGGACTGCCGATACAACGGCAAATGATCGACAAACTTCGAGACCAGCACATGGGCCAACAACCCTGGGCCGGCAAGACCTCGGGCGATCGGGCGACTCGGTGCCGGCACCTGGGCGAAGTGCTCGCAGCAGCGGCAAACCCACTTCGGACGGACATGGCGAATGACTTTGAAACGTGCCGGAACGTACTCCAGCACTTCGGACACATCCTCACCTAAATGGCGAAGCGTCCCACCGCAGCCAGTGCATTGCGACTCGGGCTGATGAACGTGGGTTTCGCGAGGTAGGTGTTCAGGCAATGGTTTACGGCGCGAAACTGCGCGAGGTGCCGGCTCGACTGGAGGTGTCATTTCGGCTTGGCTGATTTGCAGCTCATCAAGGCTCAACTGGAGCTGGTCGATCATCGCTTCCAGTTGCTCGGAGCTGCGACCGAACTGCGTACGACGCAGCTTGGCGATCATCATCTTCAAGCGCTCAATCTCTGCGTGCTGGGCAGCGATCAGCGCCTTCAAGGCTTGAAGATCATTCGGCAGGGAGTCGGTCACGAGGGTCATGCCCGAATATTACTGGGGATTTTTTCAGCGCGGCAAGTCAGACCGCGAGGACGGGTGCTGTACGAATTGGCCGGCGCCAATCAATGCCCTCCAACAGCATCGACAACTGCGCGGTCGTCAGCGACACGCTGCCGCTGGTTGCTTGCGGCCAGACAAAGCGTCCTTGCTCCAACCGTTTGCAAAACAGGCACAAGCCGTCGCCATCCCACCACAACAGTTTGATCCGGTCACCACGCCGTCCGCGAAAGGCGAAGATCTGACCGGAGAAGGGATCGGCTTCCAGTTGAGTCTGCACCATGGCCGCCAAACCGTCGAAGCCACGACGCATGTCCGTGACGCCAGCGGCGATCCAGATACGGGTTCCAGCGGGAGGGGCAATCATCGCACTAACTGCTGCAAGACGAGTTGCAGCGTCTGCGGGTCTGGTGCTCCGGTGATACGCAACTTGGCTTTTCCTACCTCAACTGCGATCTCGGAATGACACTCTGCCTGTGGCTGGAAGACTGGCGGCAGATCCATTGGCGCCTCGATCACCTGGACTGGCAAAAACGAAGCACTCTGGCTGACCGGGCCGAATAGCCCTTCTTGGTATTGCTGCCGCCAGCGAAAGACCAGATTGGCATTGACGTCATGTTCGCGAGCGATCAATGACACGGAGGCGCCAGGCTGGAAGGTGGCCTCGACGACTTGGCGTTTAAAGTCCAGCGGAAAGTTGGGGCGGCGACCGGCTCGACGGGCTGGGGCAACTGTATCCAAGATAGTGTCCACTAAAAAATGGTGTCCACTATCTTGGCCAATTTGGAGGGCTGTCAGGAGAGGGTGCTGGCCGGACGGTTACAGTTCTGCAGCAGTTTGAGTAACTAAATAGAGTAAACAGCCCGCGAAGCGAGCTGATTGGGGTTTAAGCGGCGAGTAGTTCTTCCAAGGAGATGTTGCGGGCCTCCGCTGCCAAATCGGAGCGCTGAAGCCTCGAATGGAAGGGGCCGAAGCGAGGTACTTCGAGTCCAGACAAGGCATCGCCCATCCCGCCTTTTAGGTAGCTGACGGCAAGTATCCTAGCGCCCAAAGCGAGCAGTTGCTCGGTCGCCGCGTTCCACTCCTCATCCAATGCAAACCCAACCGCGCTCAATGCGGCTGTCTTGGATTCATCTCCACGTTGGCGGGCGTTTGTAATTTGAGCATCGAGGGTATCAAGCTCGACTTGCAGAGCTCCGAGAATCAGGTCTTGCCTTCTGACCTGCTCGTCCGTTGTGGCCAGTTGCTTAGCGGCCTTTTGCATTTCGCCGCTTGCTGATTTTTCCCCTTCCGTATCACCGCTTGCGAGACTTTTGGCGTAGGACGTTGCAGCGTCGCGCTCGGCTTGTTGCGCTTTTTCCAGGGCTTGATCAGCTTCTGATTGAATCGCCTTAAACCGCTCACTCAAGTGCGCTCTTTTTCGCTCCAGCGCTTCTATTTCAGCTGTCGCAGCGGACATTGCTTGGATGGATTCGACTTTGATTTGATCGTTTTTTTCCAAGCGTTCTAGGTGTTGAATCTTCCGGTCAATTGCTGCCAAATCGTGTGGTATCGCTCGTATACGAGCTTCGGCACTGGATATTTTATCCGCAGCTTCGCTGGCTTCCGGGCTTCCAATTGGGTTACCAACAGCACTGAAACCGCGCGGCGCGTTACGCCATTCGACTTCCAGTTGTGGAAGGCTCTGTTCCAAGGTTTCCAGTTCTTGAATCAAGGCGGCTTTTTTCTGTTTTAGCTGGTTCATGTTGAGTTCCTAAAGGCGAAAGGTTGATTGATTTTTTCTGCTGGCGGGCCAGGCCAAGGTGAGCCTGCATTCCTCATGGAGCGGCCGTAATTACGCTGCTTGGGCGCCGTGATCACCTTGTTCTGGCACTGCCACAACCACATAGCAGCGCTGCAAGCCCAGCCCCGGTAGTCGCACTGCGGTCGAAGCTTTGCCATCCTTTCCAGGCTCTAAAACGCCTCGTTGCAGGAGCTCTTTGTTAACCGCACTCAGGTTCATGCCTCGGAAGATTTCGGAGCGCCATGCTTCCGGCAGCACGTAGTAAGTGTTGGTGGTGTGCAGGGCATCGCCCATTCCGTGTTCCATCGTCTTGCGAAAGCCCAGTCGATCAATCGTGCGTGGGCCGTGTTCATCGATCTTGGCGGCGGCAGATTCCCAACGGGTAAAGCGGCTTTCTCCAAATCGCTCGATGACCTGGCGCAGTCGAGCCAGGATCGCGTCACCCTCGAAGTTACCGGCGCCGCCACGCTCGGCCAGCCACGCATGCAGACACACACGTGCGGCGGTCGTGGCTGTGCCATCGGGCCAGCCGGTGACCCCGAAAGCGGTGGCCAGCTCACCGGCCGCTGCTGCGAGGCCAAAGCGAAGGGCGGCCCGCTGCGCCTGACCACTGGCCGAGGTGGGCAGGTTTTGGGTGATGAACTGTTCCACCGTGCGGCGAACGATCACCGTCCATCTGAGCATTTCCCCAGGAGCACACAGTGCGTGCAGGAAGGCGGTAAGCGGTGTGCCGTAGTATTTGGCGACACGGGCCTTGAGCGCATCGGAGAGGGCGGCAGCGTCCTCAAAACCGTTCAGCACATCGAACATGCCTAGGCCCTTGCTGGCATCTGCTGGTACCGCAAGCATGCGCACCTCCATGCCCGCTTTCAGCTCCTTGTTTGCATCCGCCATGTGCTGCGCCAATGTCTTCTCGCCGGTCGAGAGAAACAGCAAGCGCCACTCCTGCACCTGTCGGCCCGCTTGTCCTCGATCATTCGCTCGGGCCTTACCGGTGCCGTTGCCGAGCATGTAGACCGTCTCGCCAATAATGCGCGGGTCACACATGCCGATTTCATCCAGCACCAGGAGTCCGTCTGAATGGGCGGCTGCGATGGACTCAAGGGCGTTATCGGTCGAGCGCCATGAACGCAGCAGACGCGGCCCGCCATAAACCGACGCAGCGACTTGCAGGTGAGTGGTCTTGCCCCCGGAGCTATCGCCATACAGGTGGAAACCACCCGACTCATGACCTAGCAGGTTCAGCAGAGGCCCTGCAAAGGCCACAGAGACGACAAACGCCAAGCGGTGATTACCAACGCACAGCGCACCGATTTGCTGTTGCCATTGCTCCAGAGAGCCTGCCTCGCTGATTGGTGGAAGCTGCGCACCGGCCTCATAAAAATGCAGGTGCTCGGCGTGCGAGCCGATCTGTTGTTCGGGCAAAAGGAAGGCGTTGTCGTGCCAGCCCAAACGCGTCACCAAGCGGGCGCGCTGGGCACTGTCGAAGCCGCCGAGATAGCTTTGTAGGTCATTGCGTGCGTTGCGCCCTGATCGGCTTCCGGCAAGGCGCAGACCCATGTCTACCAGCGGGCCAAGTACATCTTTGCCGAAGTCGCCGGTCATGGTTCGGGCCGGAATGTTCCAGCGTTTTTTGGCGCCGTCTGGGTCGTCGAATTCGACCAACAAGCCCCAGTTGTGGCCCTTGTCGTCGCGAGTGCGAGCGATGATTTCGAGAGGCGAACACACGGGACGCGCCTCGCCATCATCGCCGGAATAAAACACCCCTTCAGGCGTCAGGCGAAAGCCGCCCGGCAACAGATCGGTTTTCGATTTGGCAGGGCGTTTGGCGGGCGCCTTGGCCTTCTGTTCTTGAGGCTCAGTGGGCTCAGTGGCACCGCCGAAAAACTCACCGCTGCGCACCAGCTCGGCGACGTGGTCTGCGGTCCAGCCTTTGGCTAATGCATCCGCTGCATCATCGCCGTCTGCCCAATTGCCGCCTTTGACGAGTGTCGGCTTGCCGCCTTTGCTGCTCGGCTTAAGCTTGAATACGTCGAGCGAGATCCGTTGTACTGAGGTGGCGCCCAGCTCAATCAGCTTCAGCTCGATGGCGTCCATGCAGGTCTTGCCGCTGGCATCATTATCCGGCCACAGCGCCACAGCACGCCCTTTGAGTGTCGTCAGGTCGGCTTTATGCCAAGAATTGGAGCCGTTCGGCCAGCAGGTGGCGACGTGATCGGGCATCAGTTCAGCGGCAGCATCAGCGGCCTTTTCACCTTCACACAACACCACAGGCGCATCGGCCCGCTGTGCCAGTTCATCCAGGCGCAGCAATGGCCGAGGTTCCGACAACCCTTGCCAGCGCCATTGTGTGGCTTGCCCATCGGAGCGCTTGCACCAGGTCAACGGCGCAAAGACTTTACGCGGCTTGCCATCTTCATCCGGGCCTAGGTCGAAGCGATACAGCGCCATGACCGGCCGGCCCTGTGCATCGCGGTAGATCCACACCTTGGACGGAACACCGTGTTGCCGGTGCTTGGCAGGGCACTTGTTCATGGACTCGGCCGGGATCGGCTGGATCGCAATCCACTCCGGCGCTGCGGGCTTGGCCGGTGCGCTTTTAGCGTTCGCCGAACCGGCGGAAACGTTGAGCAGGTCCGCCAGCTTTTTGCAGGCATCAACGTCGGTGCCGCCGTCGATGTAGCGCACCAGGTCGATCAGGTCGCCGCCCTTATCGCCGGTGGCAAAATCCGCCCAGGTGCCTTTGCTCAAATTGACCTTGAGTGAGCCTGCGCGTTTGTCCGTACGCGTCGGATTCGGCGCGGTATATTCCTTGCCGCCGTCGACGCGTTTGCCGTTCGGCAGCCATTGAGTAAGGACGCGGTCGATGTTCTTCAGAGCGGCGCTTTTTACGTCAGCGAAGCTCGGGCGTTTTGATGTGCTGCCGGTGCGCTGAGTCATAGTGTGGTCCTCGACTCAAGCAACGCCTCGTTCACGTCGTCGATCAGCGCCTTAGCCATCTCTCCGAGGTAGAACGCGGGCCAACTAAAACGCTCGCCCGCATCGCTGATGGCAGCGTCGAGGATCAGTTGATTGGCGTGGTGCAGGATCTGGGAGACGGCTTCAAGTGCGTCCTCCAGCGGGATACCGGCATTCACCCGAAACAGGTTTTGGCCGTTACCGTTGGCAGGGGAAAACTCGGAGCGTCCAAGCGTGTTGGAGTGGGTCACAGCGCACCGCCTTTCTGGCCCATCGGCACAGAGGAGGCATCACCGTACATGGTGAGTGTTTTGATCAACCCCAAGGTGCCACGCACGTCCCAAATAACGGACGACAGCACGCGGTTGGAGAGCAGAGGTTTATCCCCGTCTAAGTGGTCTTCCAGCAGCATGAGAACGGAGTTGGCACGGTCGAGCGCACAGGTGATGGCGTCGATAGGCAGGCCGGCTTCGGCGTCTCGGCTGACGCAGAGGAGATCCTCGGGTAGTGCAAAGCCCGGGAGCATGCTCATTGGGCACCCCCTGCGGCGTCCAGAGCTCGCGCTTTGGACATATGGGCGTTGTAACGGGCGAGGCGTGTAGCGAGGCTGGAATTGGCGTGTAAAGCGGCGAGAGCCATAGCTCGATGAGCAGCGGCGCGAATTTTGGACGGATTGATGGCGTGCATGTGTGGAGCTCCCATATCTTTTTGAGAGCTGCCACGATCCTTCCTACGGGATTGGGTGGCAGCTATGTGCGGGGTAGGAATACCGGAGATACAGGAACCCGGCCAGGCCGAAGCCTGCCCGCACACAGCCGCCATGACACTTGATTGCAGACGAAAAAAAACGCCTGCAATTGTGAATTGGGCGCTGGTGCGCCTGTACCTTTGCGGGTTCCTACACCCGGTCGCTGAATTTGCAGCGACGGCCAGAGAGTAACGTCCGTTTTTTGAAAGTGCAACTGTGCGAGGCGCTTGCGGTTTTTTTCGATGGGACATAAATTGATCCGGCATGTAGATTTACCTCAACGCCTCCGGTTGCCGCCGGGGGCGTTTTCATTTCAGGCATGGACTTCCCAGCGCAGGGAAACAAAGGGCAAGAAGTCGCAATCCAGACGGGCGCGTGCATCCTCGTAGGCGTCGACCTGTTGGCCTTCGTCAACGATGATTGCTCGGGGTGCTTGGCAGGGAACCGACAATGCGCACCAGATGCCGTCTGCCCAGCGCATCACCAAAACGTCACGGCTCAGGCGTTTTTGCTCCGTACGGTAGCGTTCGAAGCGTTGCATCCAGCGAGGCGTAAATCCGACTGTTCTGAGTACAGAAAAGGGCTGCAAGATGGCCCTGTTTACGACACGATTTTTCATGCTGCCACCCGGTCGCGTGCTTCTATACGGCTTTTAACCCAGCTCTGAACTTCGGAAAGGACCCAGGCAACCGGCGCGCCGCGCGCGGTGCTGTTGCTCAATTTGACCGGCTGGGGAAAACCACTATCGGGGCACTGCATAAGCTTGTAGATCGTCGAGCGCTTGAATCCTGTAACGATCTCAAGACGCGGCATTCTGATGAGGGTGGTAGCGGGGTCAAATGGAGCGGCTAAGCCTGGTACGGCGCTGGTGGAGTCGAAGGGGCTGGCAAAATTTGGGAGGATTGGGGCAGGCGGGTGGGCGATGTTCTTTGTCATTGAAATTGCTCTCGATTGGTTTGGACTGACGAGAGCAATGGTCTAGAGATGGGACGTCGGTGAGCAGTTAACTTCCAATTGAAATTCGATTGAAATTTTAGCTACAACACCAAATTGCGTTTGAGGATGGCCTCAACGCTTTTGCGAGATAGGGCTTTTTCGGTCTCAAGCGCAAGCCACTTAGGCCGTTGTTTTGGAGGTTTGGCGACCTCTCGCTGTAGCCAAGCATGCACCTTCGTTGCGACGTTACGTTTGGACATCCCGGCTGTGCGGTAGTGACGACCCTGTTCAACTATCGCGGCGTCTCGCGCGCTCATCTCCTCTTTACGGTCCATCCCGCTGATGATGCCGCCTTTTTTGCGGATGGCATTCTTAATCGCCCGGTCGGCGATGGGTCTTAGTTTATCGTCGGCAAGGCAGGGTAGGGATGTGATCGGTCCCAGATAGAAGGCGTAATCATCAAGGGTCTGAATGCGCTCATCCGGATCCACTTGCATCTCTACGAGCTCGCAGTAGAGGTCCCAAGGCAAGTCCGCAGGAGGTTCTGTGACATGAGGCCAAGCCTCTTGATCGGCTGCCTGCATCCAGTTGACTAACGTTTCCAGCGCTTTTACCGCACAAGCCATGATATAGGCCGAATGAGCGTCGCGCTCTGACGCCGAGTGGCAATTGCTGTACATACGGACCCAATGCGCGAGGCGTACCTTGGTATCGGTGGAGGCATATTGAAAAATCGTCTCCTCATGGATCGTCGTCTGAATGCACATGCTGGCGAGATCTTTGTTGATATCGTCACCATGAATGCGCAGACAGCATTGGTCTATCAAGCGGCAGGCGTCAGCGACCTGCTCACGGCAGAGGTCATAGAGCGGTTGCGCTGAGAGATAACTGAACAGGCCTCGGCTTAACGCCAAATGCAAAATGGGGTGGTGATCAGTCATCGCGAAATGTCATCGGTACCGTGTAACGGAGAGTCCCACGCCCTGGATTCAAAGCGGGTAACCAGCGAAAGCCGCTTTGTAGGCATAGGTGCAGAACGCTTGCCCTCAGCAGTCGTGCGCTGGCTTTGGCGTTACACACATGGGCAGCGTTACATCGGATGTACGCTAAGCTGCTGAACTGTGTAACGCACCTGAAAGCCAATGAAACCGGGCGTTTGGCGATGGGCGTTACACGAGTAACACCCGTTACACCGGTTTTAGAGGGGGGGTGGGTATGTGCTCTCATACTGCCTTTCCAAATTGCCCCTGCACGACATTTCCACTCACTAGGGCATCAAGGTGATCGGCGTACCACTGCATCATTACTCTGCGTTGAGGCAGGTACACCGCTTTGTTATAGACCCCGGCAATCCCCTCCTTTGCATGAGAGAGCTGGGCCTCAATGTGATTCTCATCGAAACCCTGCTCATTGAGTATGGTGCTCGCGATGTGACGAAAGCCGTGGCCTGTTTGCCGACCGGCATATCCCAGTCTGCGGAGCGCCATTAGAAAGACGGTGTTGCTACGGGGGATTGTTCTGTCTTTCCTGCCTGGAAATAGGAGAGGGTACGCACCTGTCAGTGTTCGTAACTCTGTGAGCGCTTCGATTGCCTGTCTAGAGAGAGGCACGACATGTTCGCGACGACGTTTCATTCGCTCGGCTGGGATCGTCCATAGCTTTTTGGAGAGGTCGATTTCTGACCAGCGTGCTTCTCGGATCTCGCTCGGGCGCGATGCTAATAAGGAAAGCAAGCGAAGCCCTATACGAACGTCCTTTGCGTGGGGGTAGGAATTGATTGCTCGAAGTAGCGCAGGCAGTTCTTCAATCGACACGTGTGCATAGTTTTCAGCGCTACGTGATTGCAGGAATTTGCTGAGACCTTCAAGGGGGTTGTGGACAGCTCGTCCTGTTACGCGGGCCAGGTCATAGATCTCTTTGCAAAAGGCACGAACTCGGCCCATTTGTTCAATGATCCCCTTCTGCTCCATGCCGCGTAGAAACTCCATCCATTCCAGGGGCAATATTTCTGTGTACACGCGTTTTCCGAAGACGGGGAACACGTGAAGCTCGAGTGCGCCAAGTACTCGTCGAGACGTACCTGATTCCCAGCTTGTGCGTCTGGCCTCAAACCACTCGCGGCCTAACGCTTCAAATGTGTTGTTGGCAGCAACCTGGTCTGCAACCTTGCGAGCTTGCTTGCTCACCAATGGATTTTTGCCGGTCGATGCGTCTTCCCGCAGTTGAGCTGCTTTCTGTCTCGCCAAAGAGCCACTGATTTCCGGGTAGCCGCCGAGACCCAGCCAAGACCATTTCCCGTCTGGCTTTTTGTAGCGCAGCTCCCACGATTTTTGACCGTTAGGTTTCACCCGGAAGTACAGGCCATTCCCGTCCTGCTCCCGATATGTAACGTGCTCAGGCTCCAGGCCTGCAAGCGTGGTGTCTGCTAAGGGTCGGCGTTTGATTTCAGAGCGCTTCACTTCCTGTATGCCTCCAGTTATAGGAATCTCAAAGCATACACGTGGGCATACACGGCGGGAAGTTATAGGGATGGACAGGGATGGATAGCCAGAAACAAGAAAGCCCGCACAGGGCGGGCTTCTTGGGGTGTTTCGTAGACTGTCTGAGACAGCCAGAGACTGCTATATGGTGCACCCGGCGGGATTCGAACCCACGACCCCTGCCTTCGGAGGGCAGTACTCTATCCAGCTGAGCTACGGATGCTTGTGCGGGCGACATCATACCCATGTCGACCTTGGGCGTCCATGCTGGTCTTTGGGCGTTCATGTGTAGGAATTGGCCCCGCAGAGGCCCTGCGCCGGGTGCCGGTGATCGATGTGCTGGAACCTGGCTGAAACACGCTGATCAGAAAGTTTCGGCAAATGCGCCGTTTTCGTTCTTTTTTTCGAACAGACTATTGCCCTGCACCCCCATTGATCCTAGGATTCGTTTGAGATTTCAAACGCTCTGTCTCCCGCGCGCGCTTTCACTTCCTTTGTGCGCTGGGGCTGATTTCCCTGACGGCAGCCCACAAGGCGCCTTTCAACAACTCTAATTCGCTCCGCGTGCGCGCGGTGCTGTTAAGGAAAGCCGACATGCAGCTTAAAGATGCCCAGTTGTTCCGCCAGCAAGCCTTTATCGATGGCGCTTGGGTCGATGCGGACAACGGTCAGACCATCAAGGTCAACAACCCTGCCACGGGCGAGATTCTTGGCACCGTGCCAAAGATGGGCGCCGCTGAAACCCGCCGCGCCATCGAAGCCGCCGACAAGGCGCTGCCGGCCTGGCGTGCACTGACCGCCAAGGAGCGCGCCAACAAGCTGCGCCGCTGGTTCGAACTGTTGATCGAAAACCAGGACGACCTCGGCCGCCTGATGACCCTCGAGCAAGGCAAACCACTGGCCGAAGCCAAGGGCGAAATTGTCTACGCCGCCTCCTTTATCGAGTGGTTCGCCGAAGAAGCCAAGCGCATCTACGGCGACGTGATTCCTGGGCACCAGCCTGACAAGCGCCTGATCGTGATCAAGCAGCCGATCGGCGTGACCGCTGCGATCACCCCGTGGAACTTCCCGGCCGCGATGATCACCCGTAAAGCCGGCCCGGCCCTGGCCGCCGGTTGCACCATGGTGATCAAGCCGGCTTCGCAAACTCCGTTCTCGGCCCTGGCTCTGGTTGAGCTGGCGCACCGTGCCGGTATCCCGAAAGGCGTGTTGAGCGTGGTCACCGGCAGCGCCGGCGACATCGGCGGCGAGCTGACCAGCAACCCGATTGTGCGCAAATTGTCCTTCACCGGCTCGACCGAAATCGGTCGCCAACTGATGGCCGAATGCGCCAAGGACATCAAGAAAGTCTCCCTGGAACTGGGCGGCAACGCGCCGTTCATCGTGTTCGACGACGCGGACCTGGATAAAGCCGTCGAAGGCGCGATCATTTCCAAGTACCGCAACAACGGTCAGACCTGCGTCTGTGCCAACCGCCTGTACATTCAGGATTCGGTGTACGACGCTTTTGCCGAAAAACTCAAAGTGGCGGTCGCCAAGTTGAAGATCGGCAACGGTCTGGAAGACGGCACGACCACTGGCCCGCTGATCGACGAAAAAGCCGTGGCCAAGGTCCAGGAACACATTGCTGATGCCCTGAGCAAAGGCGCCAAGCTGTTGGCCGGTGGCAAGGTGATGGAAGGCAACTTCTTCGAGCCGACTATCCTGGTCGACGTGCCGAAGGACGCTGCCGTGGCGAAGGAAGAAACCTTCGGCCCGCTGGCGCCGCTGTTCCGTTTCAAGGACGAAGCCGAAGTGATCGCGATGTCCAACGACACCGAGTTCGGCTTGGCCTCCTACTTCTATGCCCGCGACCTGGGCCGTGTGTTCCGTGTGGCCGAAGCCCTGGAATACGGTATGGTCGGCGTCAACACCGGGTTGATCTCCAACGAAGTGGCGCCGTTTGGCGGCATCAAGGCCTCGGGCCTGGGCCGTGAAGGCTCCAAGTACGGGATCGAGGATTACCTGGAAATCAAATACCTCTGCCTGGGCATCTAAGCTCAGCAAGAGATCGCGGCAAACGCAGAGGGCACGAGAGCGCTGACCCTTTGCGTGTTTCACCCCGTAATTCGTAGTGGCCGGGAAAGCTGTGGCAGTCGATCATCGCATGCTGCCGCAGTTGCCTCCCCGCCACGTATTCCTTGGACCACGCCACCCGATGAGTGGCGAATGAGGACTTTATGAGCAAGACCAACGCATCCCTGATGAAACGCCGCGAAGCCGCTGTCCCGCGCGGTGTTGGCCAGATTCACCCGATCTTCGCCGAATCCGCGAAGAACGCCACCGTGACCGACGTTGAAGGTCGCGAGTTCATCGACTTCGCCGGCGGTATCGCCGTGCTGAACACCGGCCACGTGCACCCGAAAATCATCGCCGCGGTGACCGAGCAACTGAACAAGCTGACGCACACCTGCTTCCAGGTACTGGCCTACGAGCCTTACGTGGAACTGTGCGAAAAAATCAACGCCAAGGTCCCAGGTGATTTCGCCAAGAAAACCCTGCTGGTCACCACCGGTTCCGAAGCCGTCGAAAACGCCGTGAAAATCGCCCGCGCCGCCACTGGCCGTGCCGGTGTGATCGCCTTCACCGGCGCCTACCACGGCCGCACCATGATGACCCTGGGTCTCACGGGTAAAGTCGTGCCTTACTCGGCCGGCATGGGCCTGATGCCAGGCGGCGTGTTCCGCGCGCTGTTCCCGAACGAACTGCACGGCGTGAGCGACGATGACGCCATCGCCAGCATCGAACGCATCTTCAAGAACGATGCCGAGCCGCGTGATATCGCTGCCATCATCATCGAGCCGGTGCAGGGCGAAGGTGGGTTCTACGTCGCGCCTAAATCCTTCATGAAGCGCCTGCGTGAACTGTGCGACAAGCACGGCATCCTGCTGATCGCTGACGAAGTGCAAACCGGTGCCGGCCGTACTGGTACTTTCTTCGCCATGGAGCAGATGGGCGTTGCCGCCGATCTGACCACCTTCGCCAAGTCCATCGCCGGCGGCTTCCCGCTGGCTGGTGTGTGCGGCAAGGCCGAGTACATGGACGCCATCGCGCCAGGCGGCCTGGGCGGCACCTACGCCGGTAGCCCGATCGCTTGCGCCGCGGCCCTGGCCGTGATGGAAGTGTTCGAAGAAGAGCACCTGCTGGACCGCTGCAAGGCTGTCGGCGAGCGTCTGGTGACCGGTCTGAAAGCTATCCAGGCCAAGTACCCGGTGATCGGCGAAGTGCGCGCTTTGGGCGCAATGATCGCGGTCGAGCTGTTCGAAGGTGGCGACAGCCACAAGCCAAACGCCGCTGCGGTTGCCGCCGTGGTAGCCAAGGCACGTGACAAGGGCCTGATCCTGTTGAGCTGCGGCACCTACGGCAACGTGTTGCGCGTACTGGTTCCGTTGACCTCGCCGGACGAGCAGTTGGACAAAGGCCTGGCGATCATCGAAGAGTGCTTCTCCGAGCTGTAAGCGGATGCTGACCTGATCGACAGAAAAAACCCGCTTCGGCGGGTTTTTTTATACCCATCACCGCACATTCAGGCCGTGTTCATTGTACGTAGGCCGCTCCATTGTCTAAGGTGCAAGCATTGCCGATGGAGCGTGCTGGATGACTGCTGTTGATTTACCCGCTGTACCCCGTGTGTTGATTGCCGAGGCGGACCCTTGGTCGCGGGATTTGCTCAAGCAAGTGCTGTTGAATGTGCGCTGCGACGCGCGGCTGGATGTGTGTGCCGATGGGCAACAGGCGGCGACGTTGCTGCGAGAGAAAGCCTACGATCTGATCCTGGCCGATTGGGAGCTGCCGGGTGTCGACGGATTGAGCCTGTTGCGCACTGTACGCCAGAAGCGTCGCTCGCCCGGTCTGCCGTTCATTCTGCTGAGCAGTCGCAATGACAGCGCCAGCGTGCGCGAAGCCTTGCCACTGGCGCCCACGGCGTACCTGACCAAACCCTTGAACATGGAAGGCCTGACTCAGCGCCTGCAAGACCTGCTGCTCAATGAAGGCGAAACGGTGTACTGCGAGATTCCGCCGCTGGCGCCGGGCATGACCTTGCCGGTGTTCCTTGAGCGCCGCCGCGAAGCGTCCGATGGCGCACCCTTGCGAGTCGATGTGAAAGCCGCCGTGCAACACGGTCTCGGCCCCGATGGCTTGGACCTCAAGCGGCTGGAAGACCAGGTGCGCATGGACCCGCAAATCACCGCCGTGCTGATCGCCGCCGCCAACAGCGCCGGCCATCACGGTACCCCCGTGCAAACCTTGCCTGCTGCGTTGCAAAAGCTGGTGCCGGGGCAAAGCATGAACCTTATTCTTGGCCTGGCGCTCAAGCACAACGTGGTATTGGGCGACCCAGCCTTGGTGGCCTATGCGGAGCGCCATTGGCAATTGTCCCAGGACACCGCCGACTACGCTCGCCGGCTGGCACGCATGCTGGAGTTGGACCACGAACGCTGCTACAGCGCTGGTATCCTCCATCGGCTCGGTGACCTGGCGCTGTTGCGCTGCCTGGAAGATTGGCGTCAGGGCGGTGGTGCATTGGATGAGGAAGCGATTGGTGAGTCGCTCTACACCTTCGGCGCAGCCTATGGTTCGGCACTGCGCGCGCGTTGGCGTTTACCGCTGGAACTGCGCCAGTTGATCGCGGCGATTTACTCGTTGGAGGGCGGTGTGTATGCCAGGGATGCATTGGTGGTGAACCTGGCGGCGCAGATGGCGCGTTTGACTGAGCATGAAGGTTTGGAAGAGCTGGCCAGGGGCAAGACTGCGCGATTGCTCAAGGTCGGCCTGGCGGAACTGACGCGGATCCGCAAGGCCTGAAGTCCACACCGAACCCCTGTAGGAGCTGGTGTTAGCCCGCTATGACACGGTTCTTGCCCTGGCGCTTGGCCTCATACATCGCCGCATCGGCGCGGGCGAACAGGCTGTCCAGTGTCGAGTCTTGTTCGGTGAGGCTGGCCAGTCCCTGACTGATAGTCACGCTGAAAACCTGGCCTTCATAGCTGAAACTCAGCTCCTGAATTTCCCTGCCCAGCCGCTCCGCCACTTGCAAGGCCATCTCCGGCGCGCAGCCGGGCAGGACGGCTGCGAATTCTTCGCCGCCAATGCGCCCGAACAGGTCGCCACGGCGCAATACCCCGCGACCGCTCTCGGCGATACGGCGCAACACCTGATCACCTTCCAGGTGGCCATAGCTGTCGTTGACGTCCTTGAAGTCATCGATGTCCAGCAGCAGGAAAGCCAACGGCGCACCTTGGGCACAGGCCGTATCGAAGGCCTGGTTGGCGCATTCGAAGAAGTGCCGGCGGTTGCTGCTCTGGGTCAACACGTCGGTGGTGGCCAGGCGGTGCAGCTCCAGCTCCAGTTGTTTCTTTTCAGTGATGTCTTCGGCCATGCCCACCACGATCAACGGTTCGCCGGGTTCGACCTGCTGGTTGATGTAGCACTTGTCGCTCAGCCAGCGGATCTGCCCGTCGGCGGTGATGATGCGATACTCGCGGTCCTCCACGGCACCCTGTTCCAGCACGCGGGTCAGGCTGTGCTCGGCGTAGTCGAGGTCTTCGGGGTGAATACTGTTGCGCCATTCCCGATGGTCGGCCAGCAGCAGTCCGGCGGAACGTCCGAAAACGCGTTCATAGGCCGGGCTCACGTACAGCACGCGGCGCGTTTCCCAATCCATGGCCCACAGCACGGCGTTCACGCTCACCAGCATCGAACTCAACAGCTGCTCACGCTCGCTCAACCGCTCGACTTCACCTTGGGCATGCACCAGCGCCAACAGGGTCGCGGCGGCAGCCGGACGCGGATGTTCAGCGGTGGGAGGATCGGGCAAGTATGGATTTTCGTGAACCATCGGCACAACTCTCTCTGGGCGCGCCGCAAGTTGGAACAGCGGTCACTACAAGGGGCCACCATGATGGCGAAGTGTTCATTGAGAGAGGCGAATTGCAGTGAAGTTCCGTCAACAGGACCGATTGCCGGTGTCCGAGAAATGACGCCAAAAAGCTGATGGCTGGGAGGGCAGGCCCTCCCAGCGCACTGTCAGACCGCTGCAGGACGCAGTGAATAGGTCTTCAATTGGTGGGCAAAATCCCGCAGGGACTGGATGCCGCTGGCCTCGGCCTCATGCACCCATTCCTTGATGGCCGCGAGCATATCGTGGCCATTGGAACTGGTCTTCAGCCAGATCTGCTGCAGCGCCAGGCGCTTTTCGTAGATCACTTTCAGCGCCTGGCTGTGTTCCAGCATGCTCTGGATACGCACATGGTGGCGGTCATCCAGCAAACTGGTTTCTCGCGATAGCAGGCGCTTGGCACGGTGGAATTGGTGGCGAACGGAGTGATCGACCTTTTCCAGCTCCTGCTTGACCAGTGGGGCGATCACCAACTTGCGGTACTGGGCCATGATCTGGAAACGGTTATTGAGGATCGCCATGGCAGTGTCCATGTCCAGATGGCCCTTGCCTTCCACACGGTGGGCGATGGGCGCGACGCGTTGCACCTTGGCCAGGCGCAGGAAGCTGAAGACTTTGATCCATGCCCAGCCCATGTCGAATTCCCACTTCTTCACCGACAGCTTGGCGGAGTTGGGGTAGGTGTGATGGTTGTTATGCAGCTCTTCGCCACCGACGATGATGCCCCACGGCACCAGGTTGGTCGCCGCGTCACGGCATTCGAAGTTGCGATAACCCACGGCATGCCCCAGGCCGTTGATCACGCCGGCGGCCCAGAACGGGATCCACATCATCTGGATCGCCCAGATGGTGATGCCGATGGTGCCGAACAGCAGCAGGTCGATCACGCCCATGATCGCCACGCCCAGCAACGGGTAGGGCGTGTAGATTTTGCGTTCGATCCAGTCTTCCGGGCAGTTCTTGCCGTAGATGCGCAGGGTCTCGGGGTTTTCGGCCTCGGCGCGGTACAGCTCGGCGCCTTTGCGCATCACGGTGGACAGGCCCTTGATGACCGGGCTGTGCGGGTCGTCGACGGTTTCGCACTTGGCGTGGTGCTTGCGGTGGATGGCGGTCCACTCGCGGGTGTTCTGCGCCGTGGTCAACCACAGCCAGAAGCGGAAAAAGTGTTTCAGGCCGGCATTGAGCTCCAGGGAGCGATGGGCTGAATAGCGATGCAGATAGACTGTGACCGCAACGATGGTCACGTGGGTCATCAACAGAGTGACCGCCACCAGTTGCCAGGCTGACAGGTCAAGAAAACCGTTGTACCACATAGGCTGTATGGCCCTCAGATAAAGAAAAGAACAGCTCACGCATTATCACTAAGCCTACAGAGAAAACCAGCCGCCCTTTCAGATAGGAGTGACTGGATGTTTCTTATTCTATAATCCGCAGCCTTTGTAGGGCGATTCTGTTTTTTGGTAAGGATTACTGACCATATGCTGTTTTCATACCGAGGTGCCCTGCGTGCCGGGCTGGCATACCTGCTGGTTTCCGTTCTGTGGATCGGCGTAACCCAGCGCGTATTGATCGAGTTTCTCGATAACCCGAGCGAGCTGACCCACTGGCTGCAGGTGCGCGGCTATGTGTGGGTGGCGCTCAGCGCCCTGGCGATTTACCTGATCTGCGCCCGGTTTGCCCGGGCCAACCAGCTGCAACAGCCCCTGAAAGAAAACCGTGAACGCCTGCGCCAGGCCGCCGCCGTGTTCGATTGCACTCGCGAAGGCGTGTTGGTCACCGACGCACAGGGGCTGATCGTGCACGTCAACCGGGCGTTCATGGAGATCACCGGCTACAGCCGCGAAGACGTCATGGGGCATCAGCCCAGCCTGTTCAAATCCGGTCGCCATTCGTCGAATTTCTACCAACAGATGTTCCAGAGCCTGGAACGCACCGGCGAATGGAGCGGTGAAATCTGGAACCGACGCAAAAGCGGTGAGATTTATCCACAGTGGCAAACCATTCGGGTGATTCACGATGACCAGGGCAAGGTCAGCCATTATGTGGCGGTGTTTTCCGACATCAGCGCCATCAAGGACTCCGAGCACGAACTGGCCCACCTCGCGCACCACGATCCGCTGACCGACTTGCCCAACCGCCTGCTATTCACCGACCGCGCCGAGCAGGCGCTGGCCTCGGCGCAGATCCACAAGCGTGGCTGCGCCTTGCTGTTGCTGGACCTGGACCACTTCAAGATCATCAACGACAGCCTGGGCCATAACGTCGGAGACCAATTGCTCAAGCTGGTGGGCGAGCGGCTCAAGGCACTGTTTGGCCCCGGCGTGACCCTGGCGCGCCTGGGTGGAGATGAGTTCGCCGTACTGGCGGAAAGTTGTCCACAGGTGGCCCAGGCGGCGGGTCTGGCGCAGCGCATGCTGGAGGCGATGAAACAGCCCTTCATCTTTGATGGCCACCAGCTGTTTATCAGCGCCAGTATCGGGATCAGCCTGTTCCCCAACGATGCCCTGAGCGCCGAGCAGTTGCTGCGTAACGCCGACTCCGCGCTGTTCAAGGCCAAGAGCGCCGGGCGCGAGGGCTACGCCTTGTACACCGAGGAACTGACTGCCCACGCGCAGAATCGCGTGGAAGTCGCCAGCGAACTGCGCCGCGCCCTCGAACAGCAGGAACTCTGCGTCTATTACCAACCCGTGCACGATCTGCACAATAGCCGTCTGATCGGCGTCGAAGCGCTGGTGCGCTGGCAGCATCCGGAACGCGGCCTGGTGCCGCCGGGGGAATTTATCCCGATCGCCGAGCGCACCGGGTTGATTGCCGAGATTGATGCCTGGGTGATGGACCAGGCGTGTCGGCAGATGTGCCAATGGCTGGCCGAGGGGGCACCGTTGAGTTTTATCGCCATCAATGTGTCTAGCCGCCTGTTTGCGCGGCGTGAGCTGTATGAACAGGTCGCCCAGGTGCTGCATGACACGGGCCTGGATCCGGCCTTTCTCGAGCTGGAAGTCACCGAAAGCGCGGTGATGGAAGACCCGGAGGTCGCGCTGGAGCAGATGCACCGTCTCCGAGAGTTGGGGTTGCGCCTGGCGATCGATGATTTTGGCACCGGTTACTCGTCACTGCTGCGCCTCAAGCGCCTGCCGGTGCAGAAGCTCAAGATCGACCAGGGCTTTGTTGCCGGTTTGCCCTGGGACGAAGATGACGCGGCCATCGTGCGCGTGGTGATCGCCCTCGCTAAAAGCATGGGAATGCAGGTGCATGCCGAGGGGATCGAGCAGGTTGAACAGGCGCGGTTTCTGTTGGGTCAGGACTGCGATATGGGGCAGGGGTATTGGTTTGGCAGGCCGATGCCGGTCCACGAAATTGATTGGCACCGAGCCCCCCCAATCCAGACCTGAAATGCAGTCAAAAGGTGGGAG